>CAKMYR010000010.1 GCA_929200175.1 uncultured Gammaproteobacteria bacterium | reverse complement strand
CAATTAAAACAGCTGGGCTTTGCATATGACTGGTCTCGCGAGATAGCAACATGTGATGTTGATTATTATAAATTTGAGCAGTGGTTTTTTATTCAACTTTATAAAAAAGGCTTGGCTTATCAGAAAAAAACTTTAGTAAATTGGGATCCTGTTGATAAAACAATTTTAGCAAACGAACAAGTAATTGATGGCAAAGGATGGAGAAGCGGAGCTACAATAGAAAAAAAAGAAATAAATGGCTGGTTTTTAAGCATAACTAATTACGCAAAAGAGTTATTATCAGGATTAGACGAGTTAAAGGGCTGGCCTGATTCGGTTAAATTAATGCAAAAAAATTGGATTGGAGAATCTACAGGGCTAGAGATTGATTTTTTTACCGAAACAAAATTAGAAAAAATAACCATATATACAACGCGCCCAGACACCTTAATGGGTGTTACTTGCATAGCAATAGCTCCGCAACACCACTTAGCGATAAAAGCATCTAAAACAAACGACAAAATTAAAAAATTCATAAATAATTGTATTAAAAAAGCTGATATAAAAAATAATGAAAAACTAGGTATTGCCACCAACATAAATGCCATTCATCCAATAACAAAAGAAAAAATACCAATATGGATTGCTAATTTTGTATTAATAGAATATGGATCAGGTGCTGTTATAGTGGTTCCAGCACATGATCAACGAGATTATGAATTTGCTAAAAAATATAAGCTAAAAATCAAACAGGTAATTAATAAAAATGCCGATATTAAAAAACAAGCATTTACAGATAAGGGTATTTTGTTTAATTCTGGAGAATTAAACGGCTTAAATTTTATAGAGAGCTTTAATTATATTTACAAAAATATAAAGCAAAGTAGAAAAGTTACAAACTACCATTTAAGAGATTGGGGTGTATCTAGACAAAGATATTGGGGTTGTCCAATACCTGCTATTGATTGTTCTTTTTGTGGAACAGTAATGGAAGATGAAGAAAATTTACCAGTAAAATTACCAGAAAATATTAAAATGGAGGGTGTTGACTCTCCGCTTGAAAAAATTAATGATTTTTTAAATACAACCTGCCCTAAATGCAAAAATAAAGCTAAAAGACAAACCGATACATTTGATACATTTTTTGAAAGCTCTTGGTATTACTCTCGTTATACTTGTCCTAATAGCAAGACTATGACCGACAAAAACACTAAATATTGGCTAAATGGAGGTGTTGATCAATATATAGGTGGTATTGAGCACGCTATCTTACATTTATTATATGCAAGATTTTTTAACAAACTTATGTATGACCAAGGCTTGCTTGAAAATAATGAGCCATTTAAAAGACTATTAACACAAGGGATGGTATTAAAAAATGGTAAAAAAATGAGCAAGTCTAAAAACAATACTGTTGATCCTGCAGAAATGATAGAACTTTATGGGGCTGACTCTGTAAGAATGTTTATTTTATTTGCCGCAGCACCAACACAAGATTTAGAATGGAGCGATGATGGGCTTGCAGGTATATATAGATTTGTAAAAAAGATCTATCGTTTAGTTACAAACTTTATTGAGCAAAATGATTTAAATAATATAGAGCCAATAAAAATTAAACAATTTGATAAAACCCAAAAACAAATTAGAAATAAAACATACTCAGTTTTAAAAAAAGTGTCTGATGATATTAATAACAGATATGCCTTTAACACTGCAATTGCTGCAATAATGGAGCTCAGCAATGCCTTAATTAAATTTAACAAAAATGATGCTCAGTCAATATCATTAAAATTTGAATCAATAAATATTTTATTGAAAATTTTAAGCCCTTTTACGCCCCATATGTGTCATTATTTATGGATAAGCTTAGGCAACAAAACTGCTATTATCAATGAATCATGGCCTACAATTGATAAAAAAGCATTAAAACAAGAAGAGGCTGAAATTATTGTTCAGGTTAATGGAAAATTGCGCGCTAGAATTATATCTCCTTTGGGCATGGACAAAACAAGCCTAGAAGCTCAAGCATTAAAAAATCAAAATGTGGCTAAATTCACTAAAGAAAAAGAAATTATAAAAACAATTATAGTGCCAGATAAACTAATAAATATAGTTGTTAAATAAGGGTTTTACTATCCTTAATGGCTTGATTAATAATTGGTTGTAAAATAATTTCCATAGCTATACTCATCGCCTCGCCCGGAATAACTATAGTGTTGTTTCTAGATTTAAATGATCTTTTAATATGCTTTAGCAAATAATCAAAATCTGGAGTTGTTTTATTTAAATCATTAAAGTGTATTACTACAAAACTTTCATTAGGCGTTGGTATGTCTCTAGCAATAAAAGGATTAGAAGTATCAACAGTTGCTACTCTTTGAAAATTAATATCTGTTCTTGAAAATTGCGTAGTTATATAATTAATATAATCTGGCATTCTACGCAAAATAGTAGCAACAGTTTCTTCTGCTAAATAACCTCTTTCGGCTTTGTCTCTATGGATTTTTTGAATCCATTCTAAATTAATAACTGGAACCACGCCAATCTTTAAATCAGCATGTTTTGCAACATCAATACTATCCGTAACCACAGCGCCATGCAACCCTTCATATAATAATAAATCAGTGTCCTGTCCTGTATTTTCCCATGGAGTAAACTCACCAGGAGATAAATTTGTATTTAGCCGCTTATTATGCTCTTTGGCTTCTTCTTCGGAATGAAGATAATAGCGCTTACTACAAGAGCCATTTTTGCCATATTCTTGAAAAGATTTTTCAATTTGTTCAAACAAATTTGCATCTGACCCAAAATGAGAAAAAAAACTATTACCTAGACTTTCTTGCTTCTTTACCATTGCTTTCATTTCTTTTCTATTGTACTTATGAAAGCTGTCACCTTCTATGACTAACGGATTAATATTTTCTTTTTTAAAGATATACTCAAACGCTCTTTTTACAAACGTTGTGCCTGCGCCTGAAGATCCTGTTACTGCAATTACTGGATGTTTTTTTGACATACACTAATCCCTTTTAATCTAAAAATCTAAATTATTTACCGTTAAGGCGTTATTATTTATAAAAACCTTTCTAGGCTCGGTTTCATTCCCCATCAATGATGAAAAAACTTCGTCTGCAGCAATAACATCTTCGATTTTAACTTTTAATAAAACTCTATTTTCTGGATTCATAGTTGTTTCCCATAACTGCTCAGAATTCATCTCTCCCAAACCTTTATAACGCTGTAATTTTTGTCCTTTTTTAGCATCTTGCATCAAAAAATCAACAACCTTGGAAAAGCTGTTTGTTTTTATTTTTTTATTTCTTTTTATTAAATATGTTTCATCACAAATTAAAGATCCAATATTTTCATAGAATTTTATAATATTTTTATAGTTTTTGGAATCAAAAAAATCTTGGGTTAAAATATCATGTTTTACCTCAACACCATAAGATGATAGAGCGTAGTCTATTTGGTTTTTTTTAGAATTAAAAACAACCTTATGTTGTTGCTCCAATGAATTTTTTAAATCTAAAAACCCAACTAACTTTTCAACCCATATTTTTGCCTTTTTTGTATCAGACAAACTTTCAAGTCTTGGCATATTTGTTATTACAGAAATCAAAGAACGACTATATGTTTTTGATAAAGCATCAACTATAGAGCTAATCTTGTAATATTTATTAAACATATCTTCTAGCGCATGACCAGAGATGGCTGGAGAATATTCATTGATAAATAAACTTGCGTCACTGATAGCTTCTTGTAAAAAATAATCATTAAGCTCTTTGTCGTCTTTTAAGTATCTGTCTTGTTTGCCTTTTTTTACTTTATATAAAGGCGGTTGAGCAATATATAAATAATTTTTTTCAATTAATTCTGGCAAATAACGATAAAACAATGTCAACAATAAAGTGCGAATGTGTGCGCCATCAACATCGGCATCGGTCATTATAACGACCTTATGATATCTTGCTTTACTGATATCATATTCTTCCTTTCCTATACCGCAGCCTAAGACTGTAATCAAAGAATTTATTTCAGATGATGAAAGCATTTTTTCAAGCCTTGATTTTTCAACATTCAAAATTTTGCCCTTTAAAGGTAATACTGCTTGAGTTCTTCTGTCTCTTCCTTGTTTTGCAGTGCCTCCAGCAGACTCGCCTTCAACCAAAAATATTTCAGATTCCGCCGGGTCTTTGGTTTGACAATCACCCAACTTTCCAGGCAGCCCGCCTACATCAAATACATTTTTGCGCCTAGTTATTTCTCTTGCTTTACGAGCGGCGTCGCGTGCACGCGAAGACTCTAAAATCTTGTTTACAATTATTTTAGCTTGGCTTGGATTTTCCAATAAATAATAATTAAGCTTTTCATTAATTATAGATTCAACTGGAGCTCTTATTTCTGAAGAAACTAGTTTATCTTTGGTTTGAGATGAAAATTTAGGGTCTGGCATCTTAATAGAAATAATAGAAGTCAAACCCTCTCTTACATCTTCTCCTGTAATTGTTATTTTTTCTTTTTTTATAGTGTGTTTGTCGATGTAGTTGTTTATGGTTCTTGTAAGTGCACTCCTAAAACCAGCCATATGAGTGCCCCCATCTTTTTGGGGAATATTGTTGGTAAAACAATAAATGCTTTCTTGGTAAGTGTCTGTCCACTGCAAAACAACATTAATAAAAATATCTTCTTTTTCTCCTGTAATTTGAATTACATCATTATGTAAAAGGTTTTTTGTTTTATTTATATATTCAGCGAAAGATTTTATACCGCCGTCATATTTAAAAACATCTTGTCTTGCAGAGTTAATATCTTTAATTTCAATGGTTATTCCTGAATTAAGAAAAGATAATTCTCGTATACGATTTACTAATGTTTCGTATTTAAATACTACAGTAGAAAAAAAATCAGCGCTTGGCTTAAAATGAATGATTGTGCCTGTGGTGTTGGTTTCCCCTGTTTCTTTTATCGGCGCTTCAGGAACTCCTAATTTATAACTTTGTTGATAAATTTTATTATTACGAAAAACCTTTAGGTTTACAAATTCACTTAATGCGTTAACTACTGAAATACCAACTCCATGCAATCCTCCAGAAACCTTATAAGAATTATTGTCAAACTTGCCTCCAGCATGAAGCATGGTCATAATCACTTCTGCTGCTGAAACGCCTTCTTCTGGATGTATTTCGACCGGAATCCCTCTTCCATCATCTTCCACAGAAATAGAATTATCATCAAAAATGGTAATTTTAATTTTTGAGCAATGTCCAGCTAGAGCTTCATCGATAGCATTATCTACAACCTCAAACACCATATGATGTAAGCCAGTACCATCATCGGTATCACCAATATACATTCCTGGTCTTTTTCTTACAGCATCTAACCCTTTTAAGACTCTAATGTCTGAAGCTTTATATTCGGTAGGATTTTGTGGCATTTAAAAACACTATTAAATGAATATTATTATACCATTAATGATAGGGCTATTTTATTTTTGTTATTTAGATTTTAGTTGTATCTTTTGTTAGATTAGGCAATAATAAACACCTATACTCTCATCGGCATTACTACATATTTATAGTCTTCATAACCAACATTACTTAATAAACAAGGCTGGTTTTCTTCTTTTGATAGTACTATATTTATTTCATCAGTGAAAAGCTTTTCTAAAATAGCTATTATGTAGCTTATATTAAATGTTACTTCTATTTTTTCATTAAATTTTTCAGTTTTTGTTTGAACTTTAGATTGTCCTTTTTCAGATTTAGAAAAAATATCAAGAGTGGAGTTTTTAAAAATAAATTTAGCTCCTTTTGTATTTCCTTCTACAAAAACAGATGCCTGATCTAAACTATTTAAAAAATCTTTTCGATTTATAACTATATTATTCTCATAATCAACTGGCATTACTTTATTATAGTCTGGAAAATTACCATCAATTAATCTGCTATTTATTGTAGTAGTATTGTTGGTTAAATAAAAATAATTTTCCCCAATATGTATATCTACCTCTTCTTTTTTTTTGCTATCATCACTAATGATTTTACTAAGCTCTACTACCGCCTTTTTAGGCAATATCATACTTTTTTTATTTTTTAAATTATTTTTTTGTTTAGTTTTACCAATAGATAAACGATGTCCGTCTGTTGAAACCATTACAATATCATCGTTTTCTGCCTCTATATATAATCCATTTAAGTATGACCTTATATCTTGAATGCCCATAGAGAAGCTTGTTTTTTCTATAATTTCTTTTAGTTTGTCACTTTCAATTTTAATAACATCTATATTTTTATTTTTTTTAAATAATGGAAATTCTTTATAGTTAAAAGTGTTCAGCTTAAATAAATTTTTTCCTGATTTAATATGGATTGAATTTTCTTCTATAACTAAATCAATATTTGTATCTATTGGTATTTTTTTAACAATATCTACTAAATTTTTAGCGTAAGCAGTAAATACAATATTTTCATTTGATTTGATTTTACAACTAGACGATAATTCTACTTCCATATCTGTCGCTGTTATTTTAATTTCTTTGTTTTTTATCTCCACTAATACATGCGAGATTATAGGTATTGTTTGTTTGTTTTCAACAGCACCTATAACTGATTGTAGTGGTTTTAATATCTCGCCGGCCGATATGGTTACATTCATTTTGAACTTATTAATTAAAATTATATTATAAATTTATTATTATTAGTGTCAATAATTTAAGTTGATAAATTGATTTTTTCTTAAATTATAAACGTTTTTTGTATCTATATCTTTGTTTAAAAAAAAGTGTATATATGTGTATAAAAATTTATTAATTTACAAAATTAAGATATATCCACAATTTTAAACAACCTTATAAAGTATTTATACACTTGTTATTTTTAGCTTTATTAATTCGTAATCTTTTTTGATTGTTTCGTCTGTTAGTGTTTTTTTTATTTTATTAAGAGAATGCATAATCGTTGTATGGTCTCTTTTGCCAAAATTATTACCTATTTTTTTAAGAGAAAGATTTGTTAATTCATAAGCTATGAATATGGCCATCTGTCTTGCTAAAACTATATTTTGTTTACGACTTTTAGAGCTTAAATCTGAAACTGTAATAGAATAATGTTTGGCTGTTTCTTTTTGGATATCATTAATATCAATACTTGTAAGTTTTGGTTTAAGTAAATCGCTTAAAGCGTTTTTTACAAACTCTATAGAGATATCATTATTTTCTTTATTTGAGAAATGAATAAAAGCCTTTAGTTTCAATAACGCACCCTCTAAATCCCTAACATTAGAAGATATATTACTAGCGATAAATAAAGCAACATCTTCGCTTAATTTAATATTTATTTTTTCACTGGTGGCCTTTTTTAACAAAATAGCAGCACGCATTTCTAGTTCTGGTTTGGTTAATTCAAGAGTTAAGCCTTGAGAAAGTCTTGTTAATAATCTTGTTTCTGTTTTTTTAATACTTCTTGGCTGCTGATCACAAGTTAGAATTATTTGTTTTTTGTTGTTAAATAAAAAATCTAAAATATGAAACAATTCTTCTTGCGATTTTTCTTTGCCAGAAATTAAATGAATGTCGTCAATTAGTAACAAATCAGCAGAGTTATAAAAATCTTTTAGCTCTTCTATATTATTATGTCTTAAGCTAGAAGTAATATTCTTAACAAAATTTATAAGGGGTGAATAAACAACTCTGGTATTGCGGGTTTTTTTCTTTACAAAATGCCCAACAGATTGCATTAAATGAGTTTTGCCAAGCCCAGAAGCACCATATAAGATAAAAGGAGAGTAGGTTGAATTATCTATATTGTTGGCAATATTAATAGCAGAAGTATAAGCTACTTGATTAGCATCACCTGTAACTAGATTATCAAAAGTATAATCATCTGTTAATGGGGTGCTGTATTTGTTATGACTGGTGTTTTTTATTGATGATTTTTTTTTATTTATAGCTATAAAAATTTTCAATTTTTTGTTATGTCTAGTTATTGCATTTTTTATTTCTTTTTTTAGATTTTGATTTATATAATCAAAAGACTCTTGGTCTGGAGCTAATAAAGAAATATCGTCTAATCTTTCTATGACATTTATAGGCTTAACCCACAAACTAAATGTTTGCAAAGGAAGTGTTTGTTCTAAAGTGGTAAGACATTTATCCCATGTTTTGGACATTAAAACCTCTTAAAAAATATAAAATCATTTTATAAATTTTATATTAATTTTAATCTATACAAAATAAAAATTTATAAACAAAAACCTTTTTTGTTTTAATTGTTGAGCTTTATATATTTTAGAATAGGAGGTTTATTTTAATAAGCAAATAAGGTATTATATCGCTACTTATAACTTATAAATATATATGCGTCAAAAAATTATTGCTGGCAACTGGAAGATGAATGCCTCAAAGCAAAAAACCGAAAAACTTGTTAAAGAGATGCTTGCTGGTTTACCAAAAGCTGATGCTAAAATTATTCTGTGCGTCCCATTTCCATATCTTAACCAAGTTCAAAGCCTTATAGTAAACTCAAAATTATATTTGGGTGCACAAAATGTAAATACAAATACCGAAGGCGCTTTTACTGGCGAAGTAAGCGCTAAAATGATTAAAGACTTTAGTGCAGAATACGTAATTGTTGGACATTCAGAGCGCAGAATGTTATATGGGGAAAAAGATAAAACTGTTGCTAAAAAGGTACAAGTTGCAATAGATAATAAGTTAACGCCAATATTTTGTATTGGGGAATCATTAGAAGAAAAAAATGCTGGCAAAACAAAAGATATTGTTGGGCGCCAAATTAATGCTGTAATTGAATTTTTAGGAATAAATGCTTTTAGAGATATTATTGTAGCTTATGAGCCAGTTTGGGCGATTGGTACCGGGGTTACAGCAACACCAAAAGAGGCGCAAGAAACCCATGCCTTTATTCGTGGTTTGCTTGCTAAACATAATGCTGATATTGCAGAAAAAACTCAAATTCTCTATGGCGGTAGCATGAATCCAGCAAACGCCAAGAGCCTTTTAGATTGTGCTGATATTGATGGCGGGTTGATTGGTGGGGCATCGCTTAAGGCAAAAGACTTTTTACAAATATGTGCTTCTGTTTAAAATAAGGTTATTAAAAACAATATAAATACCACGCTGTATAATTATGTATTTTTTGGAGAATTAAAGTGTTTAATGTAATTTTGACATTTCATATATTGCTAGCATTGTGTCTAGTTTTTCTTGTTTTAATTCAGCAGGGAAAAGGTTCTGAGGTTGGCGCAGCTTTTGGTTCTGGTTCTTCAGGATCTATGTTTGGCGCTCGTGGAGCTAATTCTTTTTTATACAAGGTAACTGCTACTATTGCTATTTTTTTCTTTTTAACTAGCCTTACTTTAGCTTATTTAGCAACAAGCAATACAGCAGGAACAATAGAGCAAAGCGAAAGCGTTATGCAAGATGTTGTTGAAATAGAAACAGAAGACCTGCCTAATACCTCTACAGAGGAAGATATCAATATTCCTAAAATCGACGAAATACCTAATTCTGATAATTAATTATTATTTTGCCGATGTGGCGAAACTGGTATACGCGCCATCTTGAGGGGGTGGTTAGCTTAGGCTTTTGCCGGTTCGAATCCGGCCATCGGCACCAATATTTAAATCAAAAAACCAAATATAATTATTTTTTAATTGTTGGTTATATTTAAATTTTTATAGCCTAGCTTGGGCCATTACCTCTTGGGAAAAGTTTTCAGTCTTTTTATCAATGCCTTCTCCGACTTCAAACCTTATAAAAAGTTTAACTTTTGCGTTATTTGAGTTTAAAAGATCAGCAACACTTATTTCTGGATTTTTAATAAACGACTGGCCATATAAAGTAGTATCTTTGACGAATTTTTTTAAGCGTCCCACAATCATTTTTTCGATAATATTATCTGGTTTGCCAGATTTTTTCGCTTGTTCAAAAAAAATCTCTTTTTCTTTTTCAAGCAACTCTTTTGGAAGTTGTTCTTCATTAATACATTCTGGGTTAGATGCAGCTATATGCATTGCGATATCTTTTGCGATATTACTATCGCCGCCTTCTAATAACGCCAACACAGCAATTTTATGGCCATGTTTATAGTGTCCTATATGTTCATTATTATTGCCTGTTATTGTTTTTACTCTTCTAATTGCAATATTTTCACCTACATTTGCAATAATTTCTTCCTTTGCTTCGTTTATATCGATATCATTTTCTAGTTTTTGAGTTAAAAAATCTTCAATACTTGATGGCTTTGTTTTAAGGGCTAATGAGCTTAATTTATTAACAAAATCAATAAAGTTTTGAGTTTTAGTAACAAAGTCTGTTTCAGAATTAACCTCTATAATTATTGCTGTTTTATTGTCTTTGTCTATTTTTATATCAACTATCCCTTCAGCTGCAATTCTTCCAGCTTTTTTTGATGCTTTAGCAGCTCCAGACTTACGCATTATTTCAATTGCTGAGTCTATGTCCCCATTGGCTTGTTTTAGTGCTTTTTTGCATTCCATCATTCCAGAGCCAGTTCTGGTTCTTAATTCTTTAACTAGCGCGGCTGTAACTTCCATAATTTCCTTTTATTATAAGTTGCAAATGGTTTCAATAATTTCAGATTTAGTATTATTGGATTTTATCTTAATATTATTTTTCTTAGCGTAATCAACTAATTCACTTTTTTTCATTTTAGCTAATGATTCTTTACTTATAACCGGCTTTTCTTTAGCATCAACATTGTCTTTGGGTTTTGTTTCATTTTCTTTTTCTTTTTTTATGTCGGTTGGGCTTTTGGTTAAGATTATTTTTTTAGGAACCTCTTCTTTGTTTTTTGCTGCAGATGCAGCTACAGCAACCTTAGTTTCTAATATAGTGCTAGATATTTCTCTGGCGTAAAATTTTATTGCTCTAATTGAGTCATCATTGCCGGGAATAACATAATCAATACCTTCTGGATTATTGTTGGTATCAACAACTCCAATCAAAGGTATATTAAGTTTTTTAGCTTCATTAACAGCATTTTTTTCAGCACCAATATCAACCACAAAAACAACATCAGGCAAACCATTTAAATTTTTTATACCTCCTAGATTCTTTTCTAGTTTTTTTATTTCTCTGGTCATCATTAGTCCTTCTTTTTTGCCAAATTTAGCAAAATTATTTTCTGCTAAAAACTCAAGATCTTTTAAACGACTAATAGATGATTTTATGGTTTTATGGTTTGTTAACATGCCGCCCAACCATCTGTTGTTTACATAAGGCATTCCACAGCGGATAGCTTCTTCTTTTATTATTGAGTTGGCAGCTTTTTTGGTGCCAACAAATAAAATAGAGCCGCCATCTGCTACCACTTTGCTTACAAAGTTTAAAGCATCATTAAATAAAGGAAGTGTATGTTCTAAGTTAATAATATGAATATCATTTCTTGAGCCGTATATATAAGGCTTCATTTTTGGATTCCAAAACCTGCTACGATGTCCAAAATGTACGCCAGACAACAGCATTTTTTTCATTGATGTTTGTGCCATAGTTTTTAAGTTTTAATATTTATTAAGGTAGTGTTTTATATATAGTTTACTAATTTAACCTACAAATATGATTAGCGCTACTCTTAAAATGCTTTTTAAAAAGGAGGATTATCCCATAATTTTAAATCACAAGCAAGAAACTATATTTTTTTTAATTCAGAGCGCATTTCAGTAATGGTTTTTTTATAGTCTTTAGTATTAAATATTGCAGAGCCAGCAACGAAAGTATCAGCTCCAGCTGCTGCTATTTTTGCAATATTAGAGATTTTGACCCCGCCATCAACTTCTAGTCGGATTTTAAGTTTTGATTCATCAATAATCTTACGGACTACTTTGATTTTTTCAATGGTGCTATCAATGAAAGACTGCCCTCCAAATCCTGGATTAACAGACATTAATAAGATCATGTCTAGCTTATCTAAAACATGTTCTAAAAAATTAAGAGGTGTTGCTGGATTAAAAACTAAGCCAGCCTTACAGCCTTGCTCTTTAATTAATTCAATTGTTCTATCTATATGCTCTGATGCTTCTGGGTGAAATGTAATATAGCTAGCTCCAGCTTTAGCAAAATCAGGTATTATTCTGTCTACTGGTTTAATCATTAAATGTACATCTATTGGATTTGTAACTCCATGATTTCTTAATGCTTCGCATACTAAAGGCCCAATGGTTAGATTAGGCACATAGTGATTATCCATAACATCAAAATGCACTATATCAGCGCCAGCTTGAATTACATTATCAACTTCTTCACCAAGTTTAGCAAAATTGGCAGATAAAATTGATGGGGCTATAAAATTAGATTGTTTCATACTATTTCCTTTTGTTTAAGTTTAATTCTTTGTATTTATTCGAAGCTAATTAAGCTATTACCCTCCATTTCTTTAGGCTTTTCAATTCCCATCATATGCAAAATTGTGGGAGCAATATCAGAAAGAGAGCCTGTTTCAGAATCTTTAAGGCTTGCTTTTCTTTTTCCTACATAGATTAAAGGTACTGAGTTATTTGTATGTGCTGTGTGCGCTTCTAGGGTTTTTATATCAAACATTTTTTCAGCATTGCCATGGTCTGCTGTAATTAATATTTCTCCATTAATATCCATTATTGCATTATAAATATTTCCTAAGCAATCATCAACTGCCTCGACTGCTTTAATTGTTGCATTTAGTTTGCCACTATGCCCTACCATGTCAGTATTAGCAAAGTTACAAATTATTAAATCATATTTTTTTATTTTTATATTATTTACTAATTCTTCTGTTAATTCAAATGCACTCATTTCTGGCTTTAAGTCATAAGTAGCAACATTAGGAGATGGTATTAATATTCTGTCTTCTCCATCAAATTTATTTTCGATTCCGCCGTTTAAGAAAAAAGTTACATGGGCGTATTTTTCAGTTTCAGCAATTCTAAGTTGGGTCATATTAAGATTAGATATATATTCCCCCAACACATTACTTAAATTAATTGGAAGGTATGCTGTAGGCAAATTAAATTCTTTTTTATATTCAGTTAGACAAACAAAATTAACACTAACAAATCCATGGTTTAAAGCTATTTGGTGATCTTTATCAGTAAATGCTTGGGTTATTTGTCGAGCACGATCAGCACGATAATTCATAAAAATCACAACATCATTTTGTTTAATTTTTACAGGGTTTTTAATTATTGTAGCGGAGATAAATTCATCAGTTTCTCCTCTTTTATATGCCATATCAATAGCTTTAATGGCTGAAGAGGCTGTAAATTTTGATTCTCCTTTTGTGATTAGATTATATGCAGAACTAATGCGATCCCATCTATTATCTCTATCCATAGCAAAATAACGACCTATAATGCTAGCAATTTTAATTTTTTTTGTATTTAAGTTTGCAATTAGGGTTTCAATTTTTTCAATATAAATTTTTGCACTTTTTTGCCCACAATCTCTACCATCTGTAAACAAATGTAAATAAACATTATCAAAATCAAGATCATGGGCTATTTTTGTTATGGCGTGCAGGTGTTTTTCATGCGAGTGTACGCCTCCATCAGATAAAAGTCCCATAATATGAATTCCGCTACTATATTTTTTAGCATATTCAAATTGTTTTTTAAAAACTACATTTTTTGCAAAATTTCCATTTTCAATATCATTTTGTATTCTAGTAAAGTCTTGTTCAACAATGCGTCCAGCCCCTAAATTTATATGCCCAACTTCGGAATTACCCATCTGTTTTTCTGGTAGGCCGACATTTTTGCCGCTGGTATTAATTAGCGAGTTTGGAAATTTTTTGTTAAGATTATCCCATACTGGAGTTTTGGCCAAAAATATAGCATTATTGCTTTTTTCTTTAGAATATCCCCAGCCATCAAGAATAATTAATAATCTTGTTTTTTTATCAGTTTGCATATTTAATTAAATATTAAACATTAAATAAAAAGTTTATTATATCACCATCTTGTACAATATAATTTTTGCCTTCAGATCTTAGTTTGCCAGCTTTTTTGGCGTCATTTCTGCCGTTGTAGTAGATAAAATCATTAAAGGGTATTATTTCGGCACGAATAAATCCTTTTTCAAAATCACTATGAATTTTGCCGGCAGCTTTTGGCGCTGTATCTCCAATTTTTATAGTCCACGCATGTACATCTTTGGGTCCAGCGGTGAAATATGTTTGTAGCCCTAACGCTTTATATGCAGATTGAGTTAATATATCAAGTCCAGATTTTTTTTGTCCTATATCAGCAAGAAATTCTTGTTTTTCTTCTTCTGTAAGGTCTACTATTTGAGCTTCTACATTGGCACAAATAGCAACTATATCAATATTTTCTTTATTAGCAAATTTCGTTACTAGTTCTAAGTTGCTATTATGGCTTGATTCGTCAATATTAGCAACATATAAAACAGGCTTAGCGCTAAGTAATTGGAGGCTTTTTATTGATTTTTTTTCATTTTCATCAAAATCAATAGTATTTACATTTTTTCCTTTTTCTAGTGAATCCAAAACTTTTTCTAATAATTCTTTTGACAAATCGCCTTTCCAATAAGCTCTATTTTTAAGTAATTTTTGATAAATCCCATCAACAATTTTTAGGTCAGCTAAGATTAATTCAGTTTGAATAATTTCTATATCATTTAATGGGTCTGGCTTGCCTGATACATGAATTATATCATTATCTTCAAAACACCTTATTATATGGATAATAGCGTCTGTTTCACGAATATTAGCAAGAAATTGATTGCCTAACCCTTCGCCATCTGATGCGCCTTTTACTAGTCCGGCAATATCAACAAACTCTATTGTGGCATTGGTTTTTTTCTCGGGCTTAACAATTTTAGCGATTTGATCTAATCTTTCATCATTAATAGGAACTATGCCTACATTTGGATCAATTGTACAAAATGGGTAGTTGGCTGCTTCTACTTTAGATTTAGTTATAGCATTAAATAAAGTTGATTTGCCAACATTGGGAAGCCCAACTATACCGCATCTAATTCCCATTTTTATTTTCTAATATGTTGTAAGTTTTTGAATGAAGTATATTCATAGCTTCGTCAATTTCTTTTGTTATAATTTTATCAATAATGTCTAATGCCCTAGAGATGCTGTTTAGAATTTTAGTTGATTCTGCCTTACTAGGATTATTTAAAACAAAATCAACAACTTCTTGGTTATTAATCGGGCGACCAACACCAATTCTTAAGCGGTAAAAATCTTTGCTTTTTAATGTCTTAATTATATCTTTTAATCCATTATGCCCACTATGTCCTCCGCCAAATTTAATTTTTATATCGCCTAGCTTTATATCTATATCGTCATGGATTATTAATATTTCTTCAGGATTAATTTTGTAAAATTTAATAAAACTAAGTATAGGAGAGCCAGAAAGGTTGATATAGCCATTTGGCTTTAGTAAAAACACTAAGTTTTTAGCTATAGTTGTTTGTAAGACTTTAGCATTAAATTTACTTTCTTTTTTAAAAGGATTTAAACTTAATTCTGCAAGCTTATCTATAAACCAAAAACCAACATTATGCCTATTTAAACTATAGTCTTTACCATTATTTCCTAGACCAACAATTAGTTTTATTGCCATTTAAATTTTATGGTTTAGTTTTGTGGCTCTTTGTCTTCTTTTTCATCTGTAGGTTCTTCTGTTGCTTCTGTCTCTTCTTCCTCTTCTTCTATTTTTTTGGCTTCTTGGATAGTAACTATGCTTTGTTCTTGATAATCAGTTTCTCCGTGAGTAAGTGCGGTAATTGTAACTCCTTTTGGCGCAACAATGTTAGCAAGACTAATATGGTCTCCAATTTTTAGCTCGCTTATATCGACATCTATACTATGAGGTAAATCGGCCGGCAAACAGGAAATTTCAATTGAGACAACAATTTTATTAAGTACAGCTCCTGTACGTAAATCGCTATTTTTTTCTTCGCCAACAAAATGAATAGGAACATTAGTTACAATGGTTTGTTTAAGATTAATACGCAACAAGTCAACATGTATTATCCGATTTTTAATAGGATGTCTTTGTAGGTCTTTAATGATAACAGGTTCTTTTTTTTTATCTATAACTAAATCCAAAACTGAGGTATAAGCATCTTCATTTTCTAGTAAATGAGTTATTTCATTTACATTTAGTGTTACATTTTTAGGTTTTTCACCAACTCCATAAACTACCCCGGGAATTTGCTTTAAATGACGAATTCTGCGGCTTGCCCCTTTTCCAGTTTCATTGCGTACTAAGGCATTAATTTTCATGTGATAATTGCTCCAAAATAAAATTTAAGTGTTTCTAACATTAGAAAATTTAACAGATTTTACCTTAAAACAAGATTATAAAAACACTATCTAGACTTAAGCCAAAAAAATAAGCTAAGAATAAAGCTAATAACGCTATATTCTAAAAGATTGATTGCTAGCAAAATTCCAGACACAATAAGCATAGCGCCTGCAAAAATAGCATATTTTTGTTTGCGATAATTGTCTTCTAGTTTATCATTAATAGCTTGAAGTTTTTGATTTTGTAAATCATTAAGGTTTTTAAGATTATTAATTTGTTTAAGAGCATTTATTGTCATCATCGGCAATTCTGGCAGCTCTTTTAGTAAAGCACTGTTTTGTTTTTTTAATTCAGCAAATATGTTTTTTGCGCTATGTTTTTCTTTCGCTAATTTTTCTAAGAAAGGTCTGGCTGTTGACCATAAATCAAGCTTGGGATAAAGTTGTCTACCTAATCCTTCGACATTAATTAAAGTTTTGTCTAACAATAATAGCTGGGGCTGAACAACTACATCAAATTTTTTAGCTTCTTGAATTAAAGATAGTAATATTTGTCCAAACGATACCTCGTCTAATGGCTTTTCAAACATAGAGCTGCAAATATGCCTTATTGCTGATTCAAAGTCTTCTATGTCGGCATTACTCCCAATCCAGCCAGAATCAACATAGGTTTGAGCTATTTTTTTATAATCTTGAGTAAAAAAACCTAAAAATATAGAGGCAAGAAAATCTTTATCTTGCTCATTAAGAGTTCCCATTATTCCAAAATCAACTCCAATATAATTATCATCCTTTCCTACAAAAATGTTGCCGGGATGCATATCGGCATGAAAAAAATTATGTTTAAAAACCTGAGTAAAGAAAATAATAACGCCGTCTTCTGCTAATTTTTTTAAATCAACATTATCAGCTTTTAATTTCTTTATATTATTAATAGGAGTTCCATAAATTCGTTCGGTAGTTAATACATTCTTGCCGCATAACTCCATGTAAACTTTTGGTACATATAATAAATTAGAATCAGAGAAATTTTTGCGTAACAATATAGCATTAGAAGCTTCGTTCAAAAGGTTAAGTTCTTTTAGGATAATTCTTTCAAACTCAGCAACTATCTCTATAGGTCTTATTTTTTTACCAATTGGTTTTTTATTAACAATTCTTGCTATAGCGTACATAAAAGATATATCACGCTGAATAATTTTTAAAATATTTGGGCGTAATACTTTAACAACAACATCATCGCCATTTTTAGTAATAGCTGTATGTACTTGAGAAATTGAAGCTGATGCTAAAGGGGAATCATCGAACTTTTCAAACAAGGCTGGGATATTATTATTTAAGGATTTTTCTATAATTTTTTTAGCTTCGTTGGAATCAAATGAAGGGCATTTATCTTGTAATTTTGTTAGCTCGTTAATAACATCAGCAGGCAATAAATCGGCTCTGGTAGATAAAGTTTGCCCAAATTTAATAAAAATTGGACCTAATTCTTCTAATGCTAAGCGCACTCTTTGTCCGTTAGAATATTTTTTAATTGGAAAATAATGCCAAGGAATAAAATATAAAAAAAACTTAAGGCTTTTAAATAAGCCAGTAGATAAAATTAGGCTATCTAAACGATAACGCATTAATATCCTAGATATAGCTATAAATCTAAAAAAATTACGCATTTTTTATCAAAATTATTTGAATGACATAATCAGATAAATTAGTTTGATTAATTGCATTTGTTATTGCTTTTTCAAGCATATATTGTTGCATTTTAAATCTTAACGCCTTTGTGTAATGCCACTATGCCTGATGATAAATTTTGGTATTCACAAAATCCAAAACCAGCATCTAAAACCATTTTTTTTAAAGATTCTTGATTTGGCTGTTTACGAATAGATTCAACCAAATATCTATATGAGTCTTCGTCATTAGCTACAATAGAGCCTATTTTTGGTATTATGTTGAAAGAATAAAAATCATAAAATTTTTTGATTAATTCAGAATTTACCTTTGAAAACTCTAAAATCAACAACCGTCCTTGTTGTTTTAAAACCCGAAACATCTCTTTTAATGCTTTATCTTTATCAGTAACATTTCTAAGCCCAAAAGCAATACTAACACAGTCAAAAGAATTGTCTTTAAAAGGTAAAGATTCAGCATTTAATTTAACAAAATCAACCCCAAAAGCTCCTTTATCTATTAAGTTTTTACGCCCTTCATGCAGCATTTTTTGATTAATATCTCCAAGCACTACTTTGCCATTGTTGCCTACTTTTTTTCTAAAGGCGATAGATAAATCTCCAGTTCCTCCAGCAACATCTAGCACTTTATCGCCAGCGCTAACTAAAGAAGATTCTATAGTGTAGTGTTTCCATAATTTATGAGCGCCAAAAGACATAATGTTATTCATAACATCGTATTTATTGGCGACAGAATCAAATACTTCTTTTACTAATTTTTGTTTTTCTTGTTTGGCGACTTTTTTAAAACCAAAATCTGTTTGTTCTTTCACAATTATTTTTTTGGATAATCTCTAAAAGCACTCCCTGTGTAAATTTGTGTTGGCCTAAAGATACGATTATGCGCTACTTGTTCATGCCAATGAGCAGCCCAGCCGGCAGATCTTGCCATAGCAAATATAGGGGTAAAATGCTTTTTATTAAATTTAAAAATTTCGGAATACAAAATGCCAGAATAAAAGTCTACATTTGGATAAATGCCTTTAGCTGATAATAATTCATCACATACTGTTTCTACTTCTAGCGCTATTTCAAAGTTTTTAGACATTGATAGATTATTTTTTTTAATATATTTTTCAATCATCTTTTGCAAAATAGTTGCACGAGGATCTTTTATGTTATATTCTCTATGCCCCATTCCCCATATAACTTGTTTATTTTTAAGTCGGTTTAAAATATAACTGCGGACATTTTTAACATCGCCAATTTCTTCTATCATTTTTAACACATCTTCATTAGCGCCGCCATGTAAAGAGCCTGCTAAGGTGCCAACCGCAGCAGAAATTGAAGCAAATGGATTAGCTAAAGTAGAAGCCGAGACAATAGCAGAAAAAGTTGAGGCGTTTATAGTATGTTCTGCATGTAAAATCAAACAAGCATCAAAAAGCCTAACGATATCATCGTCTGGCTCTTCGCCAGAAGCCATATATAAAAAGTTTTTAGCATATGACATACTTTTTCTTGGAGGAATAGGATCATAGCCAGAACTTATTCTTTCCCACATAGCAACTAAGGTACTCATATTTGAGATAATTTTAGTTAATGCGCTTTGAGTATAGTCAGAATCAGGATTTTCAGCAGCAGCATCAGGATAGAATGTCGCCATTGCCGCAATAGCAGTTTGTAAAACATCCATAGGAGAGCCATTTGCAGGTAATGACCACATCATATAGCGAATATTGCGCTTTACTCGGTATCTTTTATGAAGAGTGTCTTTAAAAGCTTCTAAAGATTTCTTATTCGGTAATTCGCCGTCTCTTAGCAACATTGCAACTTCTTCAAAACAAGAAAATTTAACTAAATCTTCTATTTTGTACCCTCTATACGCTAGAATGCCTTTTTCTCCATCGATAGAAGATATAGAAGATTCTGTGGCTGGCACTCCTGCTAATCCCGGAATATATTCAATCATAATTATAATCTCAAAATTAAAAATTTTACTCGTTCTTGGCTGGACTGTAACTGTTTCTTGTTTGTATTTAGATTAAAAGCAATTTATTACTATACAATTTAACTTTTAAGCCCAGCAAAACATTAAACCATGGCTATCTATATATTTTTAATCCTAAAAATAATACTATTATATTACAACTATTTGATTTCTAGCATTATTTCGTTTCTTTTCATAAAAGGAATAGTCCAAGGCGGATTATAAAAAGCATATTTTAAAGAACCAATAGAAACTAAGTTGTTCTCCTTTACATAAGCTAATAATTTTTCTTTATGGTTATTAATATTGCGGTTTGAGTTAGTGCCAGAAAATCTAATAACGACAAACTTTTTTTGAGGAATTTGTTTTATCAAAACTAATTCATTATTAGGCTTAGGCAAATCATTAAGTGCATATTTTGAAGGCATAACAAAACTAATTTCCCAAGAATCATCAATTGTTTGTTGCTGAACAGGAGCGGTCATCTTAATGCTTTTATCTAACTCATTATTGCCAAAAATATAATCGGCAACTACCCTAAACCCTCTTTTAATAGAATCTTTTCTTTCGCCTTTAGTTTTCACTGTGGCGATATTCATCGCCTCATATTCTCTAATCTCAATATTCCCCTTAACATCTAAAACTTTATATTTAGGGATTTCTAAATCTGAAAACTGGCAAGAAGTCATAGTAACAACAAAAAATAATATAATTAATTTTTTCATAATTTTCACAAGGCCTTTGCAAAATTTATCTATTTTACCCCTTGGTTTTTACAGAAAACTCAAATACTTGAATTTGATATTAACATTTTTGTTTATTG
>CAKMYR010000009.1 GCA_929200175.1 uncultured Gammaproteobacteria bacterium | reverse complement strand
CTTTATTAGATATGTTAACTATCTATCAATATAAAAAAACTTTTACAAATTTATCAGTAGCTATTGTAGGAGATATTATTCATTCCAGAGTAGCACACTCTGATATTCAGGCACTTAAAACCTTAGGAGTTAATGATATTCGCTTAATAGCACCGCCAAAACTTCAATATAATGGCGCTATAAGTACCAGCATTAAACTATTTAAAGACCTAAAGTCTGGCATTAAACAATGTGATGTAATAATAACTTTGCGTATCCAAAAAGAACGAATGTTAAAAGCCAATATTCCTAATGAGAAAAATTATTTTAATGATTATGGCTTAACCAAAGAGGCTTTAAAACTAGCAAAAAAAGATGTTATTATAATGCATCCAGGACCTGTAAATCGCAATATAGAAATTGATTCAGATATTATTGATAGCGATAATTGCGTAATTCTAAAGCAAGTTACCAACGGCATTGCTGTACGCATGGCAGTAATGAATATACTTGCTAAAAATATTAAAAATCTTTCTCTATAAAAAAATTATTGTAAAGATTTTAACCTTAATCTTAAGGCATTTAACTTAATAAATCCAGCAGCATCTTTTTGATCATATAAGCCTTCATCATTTTCAAAAGTTGCAATTTTTTCGTTAAATAAACTATAGTTGGACTTACGACCAACTACTATTACATTGCCTTTATAAAGCTTAACACGAACAACTCCGCTAACATATTCTTGAGTTTTATCAATTGCAGTTTGTAATATATTTCTTTCTGGCGTGAACCAAAATCCATTGTAAATCATTGTTGCATATTTTGGCATTAATTCATCTTTAAGGTGCGCTACTTCGCGATCAAGTGTAATTGATTCAATAGCACGATGCGCTGTTATCATTACAGTCCCAGCAGGAGTTTCATAACAGCCACGAGATTTCATTCCAACAAAACGATTTTCAACAATATCTTCTCTGCCAATACCATGTTTACCAGCAATATTATTTAAATTTTCAATAATGTTAGCAGGGGTCATCGTTTTGCCATCAATTGCTGTAATATCTCCTTTAGTAAAGGTAATATCAATATATTCAGCTTTATCAGGTGCATTTTCAGGTGAATTAGTCCAAAGCCACATATCATCATCTGGCTCTTGCCATGGATCTTCTAGAATTCCTCCTTCATAAGAAATATGCAACAAATTAGCATCCATTGAATAAGGTGATTTTTGTGATGATTTTTTATTTTCAATAGCAATACTATGTTTTTTAGCATAATTTACCAAAGATTCTCGAGAATGTAAATCCCATTCACGCCAAGGAGCAATAACTTTGATATTGCCATTAAGTGCATATGAATTTAACTCAAAACGAACCTGATCATTACCTTTACCAGTTGAGCCATGACTTATAGCATCAGCGCCAACTTCATTTGCTATTTCAACTAAACGCTTGGCAATAAGAGGTCTAGCTATTGAAGTTCCCAACAAATATTTGCCTTCATAAATTGCATTAGCACGAAACATAGGAAAGATAAAATCTTTGGCAAATTCCTGCCTTAAATCTTCTATATAAACATTTTTTATTCCAGCTTTAATCGCCTTCTTTCGAGCTAAATTTAAATCTTCTTTTTGTCCAATATCTGCAGTAAAAGTTACTACTTCACATTTATAGCTATCTTGTAGCCATTTTAAAATAATGCTAGTATCTAACCCTCCTGAATATGCCAAAACTACTTTTTTTATATCTTTATTATTCATCATAGTAATTAGTTAAATATAATCTATCATTATATATTTTAATAATTTTATAACATCGGTATTATTTAAAATTTACATTTAAAAAACAAGTTTTTAACTATTAGGTAACTAATTTTGCAAAGTATTAATTACTACCAAAGCATCTAAATAACAATATTTAAGTAAATTATTTTAATCTATTAGTGTTTTGATTGCTTTTTTAAAAATAATTAATTTGATGAACTATCACTTATTGTGCTTTTTTAATTTTTTACTGTTTTTATAATAAATAAAAAATTTATAAAATGTTTTATATAAAATTCTTAGTAAAAAAATTTAATTAATTTAGATCATTTGATAATGAGCTCCATAAAAAAATATTTTAAAATAATTCTTATTAGTCTTATTGTGCTTTTTGCCTTATATATCATATCTGGCTTTGTAATATTTTTACAACTTACAAGCATTGAAAAAGGTTATGAATATCCAAATAATAGTCCTGCTTATTTTGATTCTAGCCAAATACAACACTTATATAAAGACAAAACTCCTACAGTAGATACAAAAGATTACTCTATTAAAGAATTTGAAACAGTAACATTTGCTAGTTTTGATAAAAATATCACACTTTCGGCTTGGTATATTCCTGCTAAAAAAATAACAAATAAAGCCATTATTATAGTACCCGGATACAGAGAAAGTAAATCAAACTATAGGCAACTTGTAATAGCTAGTATGTTATACAAACAATACAATGTACTTATTCTTGATGTACGCAATATGGGACTTTCTACTTTTACAACAGGGCGAACAACTCTTGGTAATACCGAATATAAAGATATATTAGCTGCAAAAAAATGGCTTATGACACGAGGAATAAAAGAAATAGGATTAGTAGGTATTTCTCTTGGGGCAAGCACATCTGCAATTGCCTTTAGTTATGATAAAGATATAAAAGCTGCTGTCTTGGATTCGCCTTTTACTTCTATAAAAAACATTATCAAAGAAGAGCTTGCTAGGCTAAATATTCCTGAATTTCTTTGGTTTGTAAGTTATTTAGTTGGTTATATATTCTTTAATACAAATATGTTAGAACATGATATTACTGATATGCTAGTAAAAAATACAGGCAATAGAAATCTGATGTTTTATCACGCAAACAATGATAAAAGGGTACTAACATACCATAGCAAAGATGCATATAAGGCATTACAAAAAGCAAAAGTTCCCAATATTCATACTTGGTTTTATGATTCTAACCAGCATTCAACACAGATGATAAAAGATTCAAATGGTTATCAAAAGCGAATGCTTAATTTTTTTGATAAGGCATTTAGTAAATAAAACTTACTAGGATTATATTTTTCTTAACTTAAAAATATTAATAAACCCAAATGGAGGCTGGGACCGGAGTCGAACCGGTCTATAAGGCTTTGCAGGCCCCTGCATAACCGCTTTGCTACCCAGCCAAAAAAATAAAACTATGTAGGATTAGAAAACTGGAGCGGGAAACGAGACTTGAACTCGCGACATCCACGTTGGCAACGTGACGCTCTACCACTGAGCTATTCCCGCAATAGATGATAAATTATAGTATTTTTTCGTTAATAGTCAAATTTTTTATTCCCTCTATAAGATAAATAACTCCAGAAAAAAATGTTAAAGATGTGGCAACAATCAATAATAATACACCAGTTTTAAATATAAAATCACTAAGAAATGGCTGTTTGTATAACAAAAATATAATAGCTAAAATTTGTACAAATGCCTTTATCTTACCTATAAAATTTACTTTCACTTTTGATCTTTTTCCTATCGAACTCATCCATTCTCTAAGCGCTGAAACTAAAATTTCACGAGATATAATAATTACTGAACAAACAGTAATATACCAATAATTATAATTAGGGTAGAAATCAACCAATAATATTAATGCTGTAGCAACAATTAATTTATCTGCAACTGGATCTAATAAAGCCCCTAATTCTGATGTCATGTTAAATTTTCTAGCTAAATAACCATCTAAATAATCAGTAATTCCTGCAATTATATAAACTCCTACCATTAACAGATTTGCCCAATTAAAAGTATTAGCATCTAAATAGCTAGGCTGTAAATAATAAAACAATAATAGAAATGGAATTAAGGCTATTCTTAAAAAAGTAATAAAATTAATTATATTAGGCATAAGCTATCATCTTTGTTATTAATGGTTGGCGCGCTCGGGAGGACTTGAACCCACAACCTCTCGGTTCGTAGCCGAGTACTCTATCCAGTTGAGCTACGAGCGCATGAATCGATTTAACAACCTATTTAAACCAATATTTATTAATAAATAATTATATGCTAAATAACGAGCTATTATCAATTATAAAACTTACAATATTTTATTTATAAAAACTAACTTAAAGCCTAATAACAAATTGCATATTTTATTTATTTTAAATTTGATAATTTTATCTTAAGATTAACATTTTCACTTATATTTAAATTTTCAAATAAAGATTTTGCATCTTCATTTATACCTTTAATTTTACCTTTTATATTAATAACATCATCATTAAGACTAACATTTAATTTAGTATCAATAATGGCGTTTTTTTTATTATTAATATCTCCTTGTAATTTATCGTCTTGATATTTAACTGCTAATTGGTAATCTCCCATTTCTTTACCTATCAAATTTAATTTTTCTACAACAATATTAGTGTCTAAATAACTAGGTAGCTCTTGTAATAATAAGTCATCCCAATAAATATGACTATTATCTATTACAAAATTAGCATCTACTAAATAATTAGGTATTTTAGTTATTTGCTTCAAATACCCAACATTAATTACGCCTTTTAAATTTTCTGCTCTTATCTGCTTAAATGCACCTACACTTATTAAAAATCTTAATTCATTTGAGCTATCAATTTTTATATCCAAAGCAAAAGCTAGCCTTCCTTGCAATAGTTCATTAATAGAAAAATCCCATGCTATGCTTTCAAATTTTAGTTTTTCAAATTCAATATTTCGCGCTTCTCCTTTCCAAATAGTGCCATTTAAGTTATTTATCTTTAGTTTACCATCAAGTTTTTCTACAACCAATGGAGAAATAACGTTAATAGGCAAACTTTTAACGGCAAAAAATATAAAGGCCAGTAAAAATATAAATATGTATTTTTTCATGCTAATTATTTAGATGTTAAGGTTAATTTAGCCTCTACCAGTCCTGATTTAATACGTTTTATATCAGCCTTTGTAACGATAATGCCATATTTATTTTTAAGCTGTTTTAAAATGGTTAACAGGGTTTTAAAAGGAATTGTTTTAATTATAATTAAAGTTTGATGTTCTTGACTAACCAAACCATCTACAACAACTTTATAAGATGAAAAAATCTTATTTATTTCTTGTTTTTGTTGTGATTTAGATAAAAATTTGTGTTTGTTATCATATTTTGCTATTTCTTCTCCAGCATTATATAAATAAACATATGTATCTTGCGCATCTTTTAATCTGGAATTTAATTCTTTTTTTTGTTGCCAAATTGGCTCAATAACAAATTGAAACAAGACTGCAAAAACTAGCAATATAATTGCTACTACTAACCAATTTTTTTGTTTTTGCTCAAGATTATGCCAGTTCATTTTTTTTCTTCTTTTATGTTAATAGTTTTATTTTCAAAAGTAACTTTAGATGCTCTCATAGATTCATTAGTTTTATCTACCAAAAAAGTTATAAAGTCTTGATTATATTCAAGATTATATTTGCGTACATCCTCTAGTTTTTGTTGGGCTTGGGTGCGAATATCAACAATTCTTTTAACCTGAGGGAATAAATTAGTAAATAATTCTTTATTATTGGCTGTTTGGGAATCTATATCATTTTTTAATTGCTCATTATTGACAAAATCAAGAGCTATTGATACAGCTAACACAAACAAGCCAATAAATATTACAGGCTTCCATGGATTTAAATACTTTTTAAAATTGTCATTAAGTAGCAAATTAAATGACATGTTATTAGGTAAATCTCTAAAATCAGTTTGCTCTAATTTAGACTCATCGGTAAATATTTTATTAAATAAATCTTCATCAATACATCCTCCTTTAATATCACTTTCACGATAAGTAACAATTCCATCATTTTTAATATAACTAACTTTATCTTCAATTATAGGAAGTAACATAAAATTTGCTATAGTCAATACTACATTGCATTGAGATTTTTCTAATTTTTCTCTTAAAGAATTAAGAACTTTTTTTTCAACTACTAATACATCCCAGGCATTATCTTTTTTAGACTTTTTAGGGAAAAATTTTAGCTCATCAATGTCACTAAGTAATTCTGGCTCTAACGCAAAAGGAATAGCTTTAATTGCTTTGGCGTTACTAATCTTTGGCATAATTATTTGATGCACAGACACTAACTGACTATCAATAGCAATTATTGTACGACCTTTTGATTTATCAAGAGGCTGTGAAAATTCACCATTTTTATAATAATTAATAATATTCATCGCTGATAATAACTACGGTTAACAACTCTAATTGCGTCATTTTTTCTATTAAATATCGTATTACTCACTATTGTTTTATTATCTTTATTAATAGTCATGTTTAATAAAAAATATTCACTTCTAACTGCTATCATTTTTTTTATATGTTGTAACCCTGCACTATTTACTGGTAATTGCAAAATATCAGAAAGCACTCTTACTGCTTGATTAACACTATAAAATGGTCTTTTTCCAATAAAACTATCAATTAAATACTCAGATAAATAAGGATGTAGACAAGCTATAATCAATTTAGGCGCTGTATTTACATTAATTTTAGTACCTTTAGGCAAAGAGTTTAAATAAGGCTTTATTTTATAATAGTCATCGTCTAACATGCCTTCAATTTTTCTTAATTCACTTACATCATCAAAATAAGCTATTTCTGGAGTTTTTGCAGTGAAATAGAAAAATAATAAATCTGACATTTGTAATTGTTGTAAGCCTTTATTTATGCCATTTAAACAATAATAAGAACTCCCCCAGGAAATGCTATAAGGATTATCAATATTTACAATATTATTTATACTTAGAGTAGATTGTAAATCAATTATTTTGCCAAATGCTACAGAGTCAGGCAACTCTGCTATAGCTTCTTTAGACCAGTCTTCATTAAATGAATCAATATTTCTATCTTCATCATTTTTTAAAATTACTTTTGCATAATCTTCCACAGAATAAATATTATTCAATAACTGCTGTTGCTGTTGCTTGTATTTTGCCATTTTTAAATGTTCAGATTGTTGTTTCCAATTAATGGCCACTATAGTGCTTATTATAGCTACAATAACTATAACACTTACAATTGCTAATCCTTTTTGCTTATTTTTAATCACTTTATACATCTATAAACACCAGTTTTTTAATCACGCCCCAAAATGGATGTTCAAATTTAATTTCTACAGCCTTAATATAATTGCCAGATGATTTTTCCCATCTTATTTTCCAATTATTGTCCTTATCTAAAACTCTGATTTTAGCTTTTTTAATATTATTTATTAGTGTTAATGAAATTTTTTCATCTAAATCTTTGCGTATTAATTGATCTTCACTAGATACATGATAACTAATATTTAATAGTTTATTATTTTGTAAGCTTTTAATTATTAATCCTGCTTTAGCTAAAGTTATTGATTGGTTGTATGTCTGAGTAATATCACGCTCTATATAATTTAATGTTTTTTGTAATTGAATTAAATTTTCATTATGAGGTTTTTGAATATCTTGGCTTTTAATAACAGTATTAATAGCAGAATAAGATATAACTGCAATAAAAGCAAATATTGTAGTTGATATCAGAACTTCTATTAAAGTAAATCCTTTTTGTTTAATCTTCATTTGCAATATATAAAATTACTCGAGCTGATGATTGTTTTTTATTCATATCTTGTTTGCTTGCAAAAACATTTAAAGTAACCTTTAATATATTAGTATTGTCAGTTTTCTTAGTATCAGTACTCCAATGCCAATCTTTATCACCCATCTTATAAGTTCCTTTATCAGTACTTGATTCAGGATTAATTATTTTTTTTTCTACTGCTATATTAGAAGCAACCAATTCAGCAATAATCTTTTGCTTAAAATAAATTAAACTATCTACACTTTGTGATTGAGACCTAATTAAACCTAATAAAGCAACACTTGCAATGCTCAAAGTTATCAATATTTCAATCAGACTAAAGCCTTTTTGTTTTTTATATAAATTCACAGTTTAATAGTTTCAAATTCGTATAATTCATCATCAAATTTAACACTAATAATTGATGGTGTAATAAAGCCATTTGGAGATATAAATATTGTGTCAAAATTATTGGAAACTAGCGCATTTTCCCATTGAAGCTGCTTTAATTGAAAAGGTAATTTTTTTTCCCATTTACCATTTTCTGAATTAAGTTTTTTTATTTGCAAAACATGATAAACCTCTTCATTTTTTTCATCTTCTGAATCTTTTTTAACTGTTACAATATCAATACGAATATCAATATTTGTTAATTGGGCAAGATCAATAGCAGATTTAACGGTATTTCTAATATCATTAAATAAAATCTGAGTATCTGAAGGTCTAGCAGCTTTTATACTTATCGCAGCAACAGAAACCAAAATAGCAACAATTGTAGTAACTATAAGTATTTCTATAAGAGAAAAACCTTTATTCCCAGTTAGTGATGTCATCTCCTCCGCCTAGCCTTTGATTAACGCCAAAGCTGTACAAGTCAAAACTAGAATTACGACTACCTGGGCTTAAATAATTATATTCGTTGCCCCATGGATCTTTAGGTAATTTTTTAAGATACTTATCAACCAATGCGTCCAAACCTTGGTTAGTTGTCGGATATTGAAAATTATCTAATTTATAAAGCCCTAAAGTTGAGCTAATAGCTTGAATATCACTTTTAGCTTTTTGGGTTCTAGCTTCGTCAGGCTTATCTATAATTCTAGGCACAAGAGTAGCTGATATAATCCCTATGATTACAACTACAATCATAATTTCTAATAAACTAAAGCCTAATTGTAATTTTTTTATTTTCATTTTTATAACTCCACTTGGTTAAGTTCTAAAATTGGCAATAGTATAGCAAGCACAATAAGTGCAACTACAACCCCCATCACAAGCAACATAAGCGGTCCAAACAAATTCATTATTTTACTAATATAATTATCTAAATCAAGCTCTTGGGTTTCGGCTGATTTGCTCAACATTTCGCTTAAATTACCACTAGCTTCGCCACTAGCTAACATATAAAGCACAGTGGGTGGCAGTGAGTTATTGCTTTGCATAGCTTTAAATATACTACTTCCTTCTCGTACTTTTTCACTTGATGTCAAAATATTTTTTTTCATAGGCAAGTAGCTCAGAGTATTAGCAGAATTAGTTAATGCTAAAACTATTGGAGTGCCATTTTCATGCAATAAGGAAAAAATACGAGAAAATCTTATTGAATTAGAATTAACTAATATACTACCTATAACTGGTATTTTACTTATTAGTTTTTGCCATATAGCTTTTATATTTTCTTTTAATAACATTAACTTAAAACTTATATATAAAAATGTAAATAAAATTATAATTTGTAATATATTTTCTTTAAAAAAATCACTTGTAGCAATTACAAAAACTGTAAGTGGCGGTAACGTTTGCTCCATATCTTCAAATATAGACACAATCTGCGGTACAACAAAAACTAACAAAGCTGTAACTACTGTGATTGACATTATCACAATAAATAAAGGATAAACCAATGCTGCTGATATTTTTTTTAAGAATTGCTCTTGATTATGAATCTGAAGCGAAAGTTTATTAAGTACTTCTCCTAATTTTCCAGCACGCTCTCCAGCTTCAACAGTAGAAATAAAATACGAAGGTAAATCCATGTTAAGTGCTAATGAATCAGCCAAATTATTACCTTCAACTATTGAGGAATGAATTTGAGCGACAGTTGTAGAAATATATTTTTTATCACTATTTTTGCTAATAACTTTTAAGGCCTCATCAATAGGCAGTGATGCTTGTAGTAAAGATGCAAGCTGACGAGTAATAATTACAATATCAGCTATTCGTAGTTTCGGCTCAAATAAAGATTTTTTTTTTCTTGATTTTTTTTTACTAATATTGATTGCTAATATGGTTAGCTGCTTACTCTGTAATTTTTGCCTTGCATTTTTTTTTGTATCGCCATCAATCAAGCCATTAGTTTGCTTGCCATTAATATCAATTGCCTTATATTCAAAAACACTCATAAATACACAACTCTAACAGCTTCATCTACACTTATTTCTCCTTTAAGTACTAGATTTTTTACTTGCTCAGCCAATGTAGAATGATTAACAGCTGCATCTACTATCTTTTTTTCTACAGCCCTATCATTTATTAGGATTTTTATTTCATCATTTATCACTAGTAATTCATATATACCTTTTCTTCCTTGATGCCCAGTATAGTTACAATCTTTACAACCTGCTTGTTTATAAATAGTTACATCATCACTAATATTTATTTTTTTTTGTTCATAACTATTAGCGACACTAGGGATTTTGCATTTTGCACAAAGAGTACGAACTAATCTTTGTGCTAATACTCCACTTAAACTAGAAGCAAGCAAAAATGATTCTACTCCCATATCCTGTAAACGGGTGATAGCTCCTACTGCAGTATTAGTATGCAATGTTGAAAAAACCAAATGCCCAGTCAAACTTGCCTGAACCGCAACTTCTGTTGTTTCTTTATCACGAATTTCTCCAATCATTACAACATCAGGGTCTTGCCTTAAAATTGCACGCAATCCTTTGGCAAAAGTCATGTTAATTTTATTATTAATTTGGGTTTGATTAATGCCATCAATAAGGTATTCAATAGGATCTTCAACTGTAGTTATATTAGTTTTAACGCTATCTAATTCTCCTAATGCTGCATAAAGTGTAGTTGTTTTACCAGAGCCAGTTGGTCCAGTAACTAGTAAAATCCCATTAGGCTTGTGTATTAAATCTTGAATTCCATCATAAGTTTTATCAGGCATTCCTAATTGTTTCAATTTAAGATTACCAGCTTGCTTATCAAGTAAACGTAATACAATTTTTTCCCCATTATTACCAGCAGGTATAGTAGAAATACGCATATCTACTGCTCTGCCACCTAATTGAATAGCTATACGACCGTCTTGTGGTAAACGTTTTTCCGCAATATTTAATTTGGCCATTACCTTAACTCTAGATATTATTAACGGCGCGATTTTTGCGCTTGGCTCAAGTACATGCTTTAAGGTTCCGTCAACACGAAATCTAACTCTAATCCTGTTCTCATAGGATTCTATATGAATATCAGATGCTTTTTCTAAAATTGCCTGTGCAAACAAGGCATTTAATAAACGAATAATTGGCGCTTCATCATTACTATTTAAAAGTTCTATAGGCTCGTGTAACTCCATTGCTAAAGTATCTAATCCCTCATCGCTTTCAGCATTATCTTGAAAATGCCCAAGACTTTGAGAAGAGCCAGATTCATAATAAGCTTGAATCTTTTGGTGTAATTTATCTTTTTCTAAAAATTTTAATTTATATTTATCAAATTTGCGTTGTAACTCTGTTAAAACGCTAATATTAGGTAATTCATTATAATTTAATATTATTTGTTCTTGCTCCTCTTCCAACAAAATGAATTTATTTTTTGCAAAAGTAAAAGGCAATAATGTATTACTCATTTTTTTACAAAAAATTTGATTTTTTTGAATATTTCTTTGATATCAATATCATTTATCTTCTTCATCTTGTATTTCATCTCGATTATGCTTTAAATCTAATTCTTCCATATCTATTAGCATTTGTCTTGCGCGGATATAATTATATTTATCAAGACTAATTGAATCAGCAACAGATTGATCTGTCAATATAGTAGGATGGATGAAGATTAATAAATTTCTTTTGACTTTTGTTTTTGTTTTATGTTGAAATAATTTGCCTAAAACAGGTATATCTCCTAAGCCTGGAACTTTGTAATTAGTATCGTCAATAGTATCATCTATTAAGCCACCAAGAACTAATATCTTGCCATTCTCTACCAAAACAGAAGTTTTAAGATTTCTTTTTGAAGTTACTATATCTGATGCACTGCCTTGATTAGTAACTTTAGATATCTCTTGTTCAATATCAAGTTTAATAATATCGCCAGCATTAATTTGTGGAGTAACTTTTAACTTTACTCCTATATCTTTTCGTTCAAAATTTTGAAATGGATTAGAATTACCACTAACAATTTGCCTATTAGTAATGAATGGTACTTCCTCTCCCACTAAAATACTTGCTTCTTTATTATCAATTGTAACAATAGATGGAGTTGACAGTATATTAACTCCAGTTTTTCTTTTAAGAGCAGATAACACTGTACCAAAGCCTTTTTTGGTATCCTGATTATAATCGGCAAAAACTGTAGTAAGCCCTTGTGATGCTCGAGCAGAGCCTCCTTGTAATACTTGTTGTAATGATCCAGTAAAATCAATCAAGCCGTGACCAGCTGCCCCTTGTGAAACCCATTGAAAACCGAATGTATCTAAATCATCAGAGCTTATTTCAGCAATTATTGCCTCTATCAAAACTTGAGCGCGACGAATATCTAATTTTTCAATTACTGATTTTATATTATTAGAAATCTCTGCAGGCGCAGTTATTATTATTGAATTTGTAGCCTCATCTGATTGAATATTTAAACCTTTTAGTTCAGATTTATCATCATCTACTATTTGTTTACCTATACTTTGTAAAACAGGCAATATATCTTTTGCTTCAGCATATTTAAGATATACAACAGATGTATTGCCACTTTTATTATGTTTTTTATCCAACTCTTTTACCAAAAAGCGCACTTTAAGGCGTTTAGCTGGAGCTCCTCCAACAATTAACTGGTTGTTATTTTTGTCAACAGCTATAGTCAAAGGATTAGCTAACTTTGATTTAGCAGAATTTGGCAGCAATGACTTAATAATCTTTGCTATCTCATCAACAGATGCATGCTCAATAGGAATAAGTTCATAATCATCATCAATTTCTATATCAAGCTGTTTAATAATTGTTTTTAAACGCTCTATGTTAGAATTAGTATCAATAACTAGAATTGTATTTGATGCAGCATAAGCAGCAATATGGCCGTGTCTGGATATAACAGGTCTAAGTATTGCAATCATCTGACTAGCTGCAACATTTTTAATTGGTATAACTGTAGTAACAAGGGCATCATTAGCTACGCTAGTTAGCTTTGCACTACTATTTTTAGAGCTAGATTGTGGCAAAATTTTGGAAAATTCATCGCCATCAACAACTATATATCCGTGAACTCGTAAAATTGATAAAAATAAATTATAAAATTCTTCATTACTTATTTCTGTAGAGCTAACAACATTTACAGTTCCCTTTACTCTAGGATCAACAATAAAATTTCTACCAGTAGCCTCTGACACAGTATTTATCAAGGTTTCCATACTTACGTTTTTTAGATTTAATGTCAATGCATTAATGCTAAAAGCAAAAAATAATAAAAATATATTTAATAATAGTTTTTTCATAAAATTTAATTTAAATTAACAAACAAATTTTTTATTTGTCCTTTTCTTTTAATAACAATACTAAACTCATTAATTCCAGATATTTTATTTGTTAACTTAGCAACATTGGAAAAATCATTCATTATTATACCATTTATATTAATAATCACATCTCCATTACGCAAACCAATCTCATTAAAAAGCTTGCGATCATTCCCGGGAGAAACAGTAAATCCATCTAATGCGCCATTACTAAAATTAGGCGCAACTTTTATAATTGAAAGTAGGTTTCTAGGATTTTGTACAATTTCTCCTAAATATTGTTTAAGCTTTTTTTTACTTGCAGCTTGAATTTTTACTGGATCCTTTTTAACGCTTGGCTTTACACTAGTTTCTTCAATCTTATTTCTTAACATAGAAATTTTTTCATCTTCGCCAGAGCTATCAATAATTACATAGCGATCATGAATAGATTTAATCTTAGTGCTAGGATTAAGAGAGTCTCCTACTTTATAGATTTTTGCTGCATTATTGTTTTGTTTGATAATAGCCAAAGATTTATCAGATTTATTTAAAATACCTATTAGTTCTAAATTTAAATTAGTTTTTTTAATTTCTTTTTGTTTCTGTACTATAGGACTAACATATTTACCAAATAGCTCTGTTGGTAAAATTATATTTTTATTATTGCTGTTATTAGAAGCTACATTTAATATATTTTGATTTGTTTCATCCTCACTTAAAACATCCCAAAAAATCTCAGACATAATATATGCTAAAAAAATAATCGGAATAAAAACAACAAAAGATGCTATTTTGTTGTTTAATTTATGATAATTTTGAGACAATACCATTATAATTAAATTGATTATTATAACATTTTAAATAAAATTAAAATACCACATTATTAAAGTAATAATAGCCAATAAAACTTTTTAGGTAAAATTTATTTTTCAATTAAAAAATTTAATTAAATTTAAAGATAAGTAAAACATGAAAATAGCAGTAACAGGAAGTAATGGAAAAATGGGCGCTGCCGTCATTAAAGCAGTCAATGATTCAAATATAGCTGAATTAGGAGTAGCTATAAATAGGGCTGATAATATGGCAAATCTGATAAATAAATTTGATTTAGTTATTGATTTTAGTCGACCTAAGGCAACTTTAGAATATTTAAAAATTTGTCAAAAAAATAAAAAAAATATTGTAATTGGCACAACAGGATTTAGTGATACTGAGTTACAAATAATTAAAAAAACTGCAAATGATATAGCTATTTTATTAGCTCCAAATATGAGTATTGGAGTTAATCTATCATTAAAATTACTAGAAACAATTGCTACTGAAATTGGTGAAACAGCAGATATAGAAATAATTGAAACTCATCATAGCAATAAAGTAGATTCACCATCTGGAACCTCAATTAAGATGGCTGAAGTAATAGCTAATAAACTTAATAGAGATTTAAATAAATGTGCCGTTTATGATCGTCATAGCATTAAAAAACCACGCAATAAAACTGATATAGGATTTTCTACTATTCGTGGAGGAGATGTAGTTGGAGAGCATACAGTAAGTTTTTTTATGGATGGAGAATGTATAAATATTACTCACAAAGCTTTTTCGCGTAAAATTTTCGCAACAGGAGCAGTCAAAGCTGCTAATTGGTTAAATAAAAAATCTAGTGGATTATATTCATTACAGGATTTGCTTGGTACATAACTTAAACTTTGCAAATCACCTATTACCTATAAATTTTATTTTTATAGGCACAACATTAAAAAAATAGATAGAATATACATTTAATTTAATTTAAAAAAATATGAATAACTGTTTATTTTGCAAAATAATTGATAATCAAATTCCATCAGAAAAACTATATGAAGATGAAGATATAATTGCATTTAAAGATATTGATCCTCAAGCGCCACATCATTTTTTAGTTATACCAAAGCAACATATAGCAACTATAAATGACGCTAAAGATGCTACTTTATTAGGCAAATTAATAACAAAAGCTGCTGAATTATCAAAAAAAATGGGTTTTGACAAAAATGGCTATCGGCTAATAATGAATTGCAATAGTGATGGCGGACAAGTAGTTTATCATATTCATCTTCATTGTTTAGCTGGACGTAAACTTAACTGGCCTCCAGGGTAATTTATTAAGTATTTATTTGGTATATGATTAACACTGAAATCTTACTATGGCAAGATTTATCAAAAATTAATAACATCCCAAATAATGTTTTATTTTGGCTGGATAATACAAAATCATTAACCTATAGATTAAAAAGTCAGTTTAATGATTTTAAGATTAAAGTTCTGCTACAAGAGCAAAAAAAACCACATTTAAATGAAATTGATTTACTTAATTTAAATCATAAATTTATTGTAAGAGAGGTTCAATTATTAGGCAATAATAAAGTATTAGTTTTTGCGCGCTCTATAATACCTATAAACAATACTACAAAAGATTTAATTGAAATTGGCTCAAAGCCATTGGGAGAAATTTTATTTAATAATAAAAATATTAAACGAGACAAGCTCCAAGTTACAAATGCTGGCGATATATGGGGCAGGCGTTGTGTATTTAATATTAAAGACAGTAAAATTTTAGTGTCTGAATTTTTTCTAAAACCTATCTATGCGTGACAAATTATTTTCTAAAAAAAATAATCTAACAAATTTTAAATTTAATAAAAGTGTTGCTGATGTATTTGATGATATGGTAAAAAGATCAGTGCCGGGATATCAATCAATGCTTGAATTAATTGGCTTAAGCGTAAGAGAATACGGTAAAGATAATACTAATTACTTTGATTTAGGGGCTTCAACAGGAGCATCATCACTAGCTTTAGGGCTAAATAATATCCATATAAATAATAATATTATTGCTATTGACAACTCTAAAGAGATGACAAAAAAGTGTAAAAAAAATCTTCAAAATAAAATTGATAATATTTCTGTTATTTGTGCTGATATTCAAGATATTAAAATTACAAATGCTACTGTAACTGTATTGAATCTTACTTTGCAATTTATTGAACCAAGTAAAAGACAAAAATTAATTGATAATATTTATAAAGGCTTAAACAGTAAAGGTGTGTTAATTATTTTTGAAAAAATTCATTTTGATAACAAAATAAAGCAAGAACAAATTACAAAATTACATTTAGATTTTAAGCTTGCAAATGGTTATAGTAAGCTCGAGATTGGAGCTAAGCGTAAAGCGCTTGAAAATATACTAATAACCGACACTAAAAAAACTCATTGTAATAGATTAAAAAAAGCAGGCTTTAAAAATATTACTTGCTGTTTTCAATACCTTAACTTCGCTTCTTTTTTAGCAGTAAAATAATTTTTATACTATAAATTTACCTACAACTATATAAAAATAGTATAATCAAAACCATAAAAGATATGTCAGAAAATTTAACATCCAGATTGTCCTAATTAATTTGTTTTTAATAAATATTTACCAAATTTAAAAAATTAAACTCTACTACTGATTTAGTTAAAATATATTTCTATAGAAGTCACTATTAAAAAATACAATAAAAAATAAGATAATGCTTTTAATGATTGACAATTATGATTCTTTTACTTATAACTTGGTGCAATACTTTGGTGAGTTAGGACAAGATGTTGAAGTTTATAGAAATGATGCAATTAATATTAAAAAAATTGAAAAATTAGCGCCTGAATTTTTAGTAATTTCACCAGGACCTTGTACTCCAAATGAGGCTGGAATTTCTATTGAAGTGATAAAATATTTTGCCGATAAAATACCAATTTTTGGTGTTTGTCTTGGTTTTCAAGCAATGGTACAAGCGTATAATGGCAATATTATAGGTGCTAAAAAAATCATGCATGGCAAAGTTTCAGATATATATCATACCAATAAAGGCGTATTCACTAATTTAAAAAACCCATTAAAAGCTACTCGTTATCACTCTTTGGTTGCCCAACAATCAACCTTACCAGATTGTTTTGAACTAACCTCTTGGAGCAAAGATAAAAAAGGAAACATTGACGAAATAATGGGCGCTAGACACAAGCATTTTAATATTGAAGGAGTACAATTCCATCCAGAATCAATACTAACTGAAAAAGGTTATGCAATGTTAGAAAACTTCTTAAAAGGAACAAGATAATGAATGAATTGATTAATTTTTTACTAGCAAAAGATCAGATATTTACTACTGTAATTCTAATAGTTCTAATAATATTTTTAATTGTTAGCATAATGATGGACAAATTAAAAAAATATCAAGATTTAGATACTAATAAAGCTGTTGATTTGATGGAAGATAGTAATGCTATAATTTTAGATATTAGGACAGAAAAAGAAAGAAATACTGGCTTTATTGCAAATGATATGCATATTCCATCTGCAAATGTTAAAAATAAATTAACAGACTTAGATAAAGATAAAAAAATATTAATATATTGCAATAATGGCTCTAAATCACCCCATATTGCTGGCTTGTTAACTAAAAATGATTTTAAACATGTATATGTTCTAAAAGGCGGAATGAAAGCTTGGCTAAAATCCAATTTACCTATTAAAAACAATACTAAAAATAAAAGTAAAATAAAGAAAATTTCTAAATCAAAATGAGCAAACTTAGTATTATTGGAGCTGGAGCTTGGGGCAGTGCATTATCAATTGCTTTAGCTAAAAATTTTAACAAAATATACTTACATACCCGCAATAAAAAAAATATTGGGAAAACAAATATAAAACACCCAGCATTAGCAGTTAATTACCCTGACAATATTGAAATAACTGATGATTTAGCATTAATTAAAAAATCACAAAGTGTCTTAATAACTGTTCCTAGTAATGGTTTTTCCAAAACTCTAAAAACTATAAAGCCTTTTTTGCTACCATCACATTTAATAGCTTGGGGAACTAAAGGATTTGACAATGAATTAAAATGCTTTCTTAATCAGAGTTTTAAAAAAATATTACCAAATATTCATGGGTGTGTCATATCTGGACCTAATTTTGCTTATGAAGTTGCTAATAATAAGCCAACTGCAATAATAGCTGCTACCAAAAATGAAAAAACTAGTAACTATTGGTTAAATGCTCTTAAAACTGACACGCTAAGAGTTTATGCTAGCGATGATATTATTGGTGTTGAAATAGGTGGGGCTGTTAAAAATATCCTAGCTATAGCTGCAGGAATATCTTATGGACTGGGTTATGGCGCCAATACACAAGCAGCAATAATTACCCGCGGTCTAGTAGAAATGACTAGATTTGGTGAAAGCCTTGGAGGCAAAAAACAAACATTTAATGGCTTATCTGGCTTAGGTGATTTAGTGCTAACTTGCTCGGATAATCTATCAAGAAATAGAAGTTTTGGTAAAAACATAGTAAATAATCTTGATATAAAGCAAGTCTTACAAGAAATGAATACAACTATTGAAGGGTTAAATGCTTTGGAATTAACTCTTAAAATGGCAAAAAATAATAATATTAAAATGCCTATTTGTGAACAAGTATATAAGGTTATCAATAAAGAAATAACCCCTAAAATTGCTGTTAATAATCTAATGTCAAGGGCTCAAATTAAAGAATGATATTTAGTTTTATATATTTATATAAGCTATTGTTTATAGTTGTAATATTTTTTGATTTAAGCCATTTAGAGCAGTTTAGATGGGTACAAAAAATAAATACCCAAGTTCCTAATTTTGAAAAAATTAAAGATGTAAAAATAATGAAAAAAACATTTTTTGATTATCTAGCACCTAAGATAGAGGCACAAAATCAACAAATAATACAATTACGCCAAAAAATCAAAAATAACCTTTTAAGTCAACAATCTTTAGATGAATTATATAAAAAATATAATGTCAAAACAAAAAATACTAAAGATTTACTAATAAATCTTGATATAGTTCCAGTATCAATGGCACTATCTCAATCAGCAATAGAATCAAGCTGGGGTAGATCTCGTTTTGCTAAATATTACTATAATTTTTTTGGACTTCAGTGTTTTACTAAAAATTGTGGATTAATACCAACTAATCGAGATAAAGATGCAAAATACGAAGTTAGAAAATTTTACTCTGTAGATAACAGCATTAAATCATATATGCTTTCTATAAATCGTAATCCAGCCTATAAACAATTAAGAGAAATTAGAAAAGAAATGCGCGATAAAAAAACAAAAATAACTGGCAGCAGTCTAGCAGAAGGCTTAAAAGAATATGCTGAAATTGGTCACATTTATGTTGAAAATGTCAAAACCTTAATCCGTCAAAACAAACTAGAATATTATTATTAAGTTTATTAAATTAACGTTTTGAATATTGTTCGCTCTTACGGGCTTTTTTATGACCAACTTTTTTACGCTCGACAACTCTAGAATCTCTAGTAACAAACCCAGCTTTACGCAAATCTGGTCTTAAATCTTCGTTATAATCCATTAAAGCACGAGTAATACCTAAGCGAATAGCTCCAGCTTGACCAGTACCACCACCGCCTTTAACAAGTATATTAAAGTCAAACTTGTCTTTCATATCAACAACTTCTAGCGGTTGATTAATAATCATTGATGCAGTCTGGCGACCAAAATATTCAGACATAGGGATTTTATTAATCAAAAATTTTCCCTTTCCTTTTTGCATATAAACACGAGCTACCGATGTTTTTCTTTTTCCTGTCGCACAATAAATTTGAGTTTTAGCCATAATTAAACTTTAAATATCCAACACTTTTGGTTTTTGAGCATGGTTAAGATGCTCTTCTCCTTTATATATTTTCATTTTTCTTGCCATACTTCTGCCTAATGGTCCTTTAGGCAACATTCCAACAACAGCTTTACTTATTATTTTTTCTGGTTGTTTTGCTTGCAAGTCTTTAAAGGAAATTGATTTCAAATTACCTACATATCCAGTATACCTATAATACATTTTATCTGTAAACTTATTGCCGCTTACTTTTACCTTTTCAGCATTAATAATCACAATATAATCACCAGTATCAGTATTTGGAGTATATTCTGGCTTGTGTTTACCACGAAGACGAAATGCTACTTCAGAAGCTAAGCGTCCAAGCCTTTTATCTTTTGCGTCTACAATTAGCCAATTTTTCTTGACTTCATTTTTTTTGGCGTTAAATGTTTTCATAAATATGAATATAAAATAAAGCAAGTATTATAATCATTTTTTACGACTAGATTGATAATTTATAACTTTTTTTGTAATTAATGCTATTAATATAATAATAATAGGTGAAATAATCATAGTAACAATAGTATGACTAACAAAATGATCGCCTATCATAATCTTATATCCTCCAATACTCCAAGCAAGCAACATTACTAAGCTTAAGGTAGTTATTTTTGCCTTTTTAGTATTAACCAAAAAAAGCAAAGCCAATAAAGCAAAGCCACCACTTGAATGTCCAGCAGGATAACATCTTGTTACTGGGCGTTTTTCTTCTAATTTTTCAAATAAACTAACATTTTGATATTGACCACCAAATTCAACTAATTGGTTAGGGCATGGCATATTAGTTGAATCTTTTAATGCAGAAATACTAATTGGAACCAAAAGTCCTGATAAAAAAATTATTGTAAAAGGCTTGATATTATTTTTGACCCAATTAAATCTGCGAAGGAAAATAAGAGAAAATAATATAGACAATATAAATAATATAAATAATTTTTTAATACCACTATAAAAAATAGTGTCTAGTATTTTATTGTTTCTATCTATTAGCCAAGTATTGGTATCAGCATTATAAAAATAAGATTGGATTTTATAATCTAGCGTACTAAATTCAAAAGTAAATAATACTAAAACTAATAAAATAAATAATATTGCCAGTTGATAACTTGTGTTTTTAATAACTTTTTGTAAACAAAGCATAATTTAGGATTTTATTTTTTATAAGGAATAAAATCTTTATCTTTATCATAAACATTAGTTTTAACATCCATTAAGCCTAATATAGTGTGAAAAAATCCATCATGCGAGAGTTTAGTTTTTGCTTTTTTATTAAGTAAATCATTGTCAATATTATTATCAAAATTATCACTAAGCCATAATACAGAAGCGACATTAATTTGCTCTTCGGGTGCTATAAAATAAGGCATTCCATGTAAGTATATGCCATTTTCCCCTAGTGACTCTCCATGATCACTCATATAGAACATAGCTGTTTTATATTCTTTGCTATTGGTTTTTAAAAAATCAATAGTTTTAGATAGTACATAGTCTGCATAAAGTATCGTGTTATCATATGCGTTATTGATTTCTTTATCACTACATTCATTAAGCTTATTATTTTTACAAACTGGAGTAAATTTTTCAAACCTACTAGGGTAGCGTTTATAATAAGCTGGGCCATGACTTCCTAGTGTATGTAATACGATTACAATATCTTTGCCTTTTCTTTCATCAACATATTGTTGTAGATTTACTAACATACCTTCATCTCTACATTCTATATCACAAACTGGATTAACATCAGCTGATGTGTAATCTTTATAAGTTATCCTTTCTGCTATATATTTAGAATTAGAATTATTCTCAAGCCATAATACTTCTACTCCTGCATAATTTAATATATCAAGAGCGTTACTCATATTCTTACCATATTTGTGTGAATAATCACTTTTGCCTAGTTTAGAGAACATACAAGGTAAAGAAAAAGCGGTATCTGTACCACAAGAATACATTTTACTAAAACTAATAACATTTTGTTTTTCAAGCATAGGATTAGTGTTATTACTATATCCATTTAATGAAAACTTATCAGCCCTAGCTGTTTCTCCAACAACTAAAATAACTAGTTTTTTATCTTCTGTATTTCTTTGTACAATAGCATCTTTTCCAATAATTTTAAATTCAACATTAGCAGATTCAATCTTAGAGCTAATATAATTGCCAATAGAGTAAATATAAGCTGTAGGATTTACATAATATCTAAGTTGTTTATATTCTCTTATGAATGAGGAATACGATTTGAAAAAAATAAAAGTTACCGCTAAAAATAATAAGAAAAAGCATACTATAGATTTTATTCTTACCCATAATTGATGAGCTATAGTAGTTCTTGTAATTTTAGTCTTATAAACCCAATAAGAAGGTAAAACACCTAATATTAAAAAATATAGTAATAACTTTATGCTAAAAAGCTCTGTTGATTCTTTTACATTAGTTTCTAAAGTATTAGTTACCATATTAACATCAACAATTACCCCGTAATTATTACTAAAATAACTAACAACCGATGAAATAATTAAAATAGTTATAAGTATAGGTTTAACGCTATATCTATAACAAACTAAAAATAAAATAACAACTAAAAGAGCAAAAATCCATACAGATAAAGAAACAACAAATAAAAAGTTTTCTGCTAGAGGGTAAACATTAATAACTTCTTGAAAAAATTTAAAATTACCTGTAGCAACTAAAAAAAAAGATGTTATTAATATTAATGATGAGAGTTTAATTTCTTTAAAAATACTCATTAAATCAACCTGTAATTAACCTTATTAGATTATAAACATATAACAATAATATTTAAACTAAAATTGTTTGAATCTTTGATATATATTAAAATCTTAACTTTTTATAAATCAGGAGGAAATATGGTTAGAACAGAAACACCAATATGCGAGTTTGATACTCCAGCTATTGATTTCAATCTTAAAGGCGTTGATAATAAAATGCATACCTTACAAAGCTGTAAAGGCAAAAACGGACTATTAATTATGTTTATTTGTAATCATTGCCCTTATGTAAAAGCAATTATAAGTAGAATAATCCGTGACACAAAAGAACTAAAATTATTTGGAGTTAATTCTGTTGCTATTATGTCAAATAACCCTAAAGAGTATGAAGAAGATTCTTTTGAAAACATGCAAAAAATTTCTCAAGAAATGAATTTTCCATTTCCTTATTTAATTGACAAAACGCAAGAAGTAGCAATTGCTTATAAAGCAGTTTGCACTCCTGACTTTTTTGGTTATAACAAAGACTTAGGACTACAATATCGTGGCAGACTTGATTCTTCAAAAAAAGAATCTGCCCCTAATGCTAAAAGAGA
>CAKMYR010000008.1 GCA_929200175.1 uncultured Gammaproteobacteria bacterium | reverse complement strand
GCTAATGGTCCATAGATAATATAAGAATGCCCAGTTATCCATCCAACATCAGCAGTACACCAATAAATATATTCTTTATTATAATTAAAAACATATTTATGAGTAATCGCTGCATACAGTAAATATCCTCCAGAAGTATGTAGTACTCCTTTTGGTTTTCCAGTAGATCCAGAAGTGTATAGGATAAATAATGGAGTTTCAGAATCAAAGCTTTCGCAAGGACATTCTGTTGCAAGATTAGCGGTTAATTCGTGATACCAAACATCTTTATCGTTCCAATTAATATTTTTTTTTGTATTTTTAATTACTAAGACATTTTCGACAAAATCACAATGCTCAACAGCGCTATCAACATTATTTTTTAATTCTACTGGCTTGCCTCCACGCATACCTCCGTCTGCTGTGATAACCAACTTGCATTTTAAATCTAAAATTCTATTTTTTAAGGCTTCTGAGGAAAATCCAGCAAATACAACTGAATGAATAGCTCCAATACGCGCACAAGCTAACATTGCATAACTAGCTTCTAAAATCATTGGAAGATAGATACAAACCCTATCTCCTTTTTTAATACCTAGTTTTTTTAAACCATTAGCAAACAAGCAAACTTTTTCATATAATTGTTGATAAGTGATTGATTGAGTTTGCTCTGGATCATCTCCCTCCCAAATAATAGCAGTTTGATTAGATTTTTTAAGAAGGTGTCTATCAATACAATTATAACAAATATTTAATTTTCCGCCTTTAAACCACTCAATAACGCCTTTTTTATAATCAACATTAGAAATTGTGTCAAATTCTTTTTCCCAATCTAAAAATATTTTGGCTTGTTCAGACCAAAAAGAATCAGGATTATCAATAGAAGACTGATACATTAAATCATAAGTATCTTTGTCGCATAAAGGTTTTCTATTAGGTTCTTTAAATGAATACATAATTTAATTATAAATATTATTAGCTAAAATTGGTAGCAAAAAATATTTTTAAGTAATAAATATACTTACTAAATCAAACTTAATTTTTATATATAACTGTGATAAATTTTAATTGCTAAAATTTATATGAATTAATCAGCAAACAAAATACAAAAAAGACTATGTTTTATACTTTTAAGTTTTGTCAATCTTTGTAGATAAATCTTGATCTTCTTGGCTATCATATTCTTCAATATCATATTTATCTTTTAAAATATCACTACCAACAATCCCAGCTTCAATTTCTCTAAGCGCAACAACTGCAGGCTTATCTTTTTCAATATTTAATGATGATTTATAGCTACCAGAACTTAATTGATGAGCTCTTTTAGCTGCAACTAAAACTAATTCAAAACGATTATTAACAAATTCTAAACAATTTTCTACAGTAACTCTTGCCATAATAATATAAAATCCTAAAAATATTAAACAGATAATTCTACACTATAATTAAATACAAATGGAAAGATTAATTGTCTTAGATACAGAAACTACAGGACTTGATCCATTAAAAGGTGATCGGGTAATTGAAATTGGTTGCGTGGAAATTATAAATAGAAATATTAATCCAGACAACGAATATCATCAATACATTCAGCCTGATTGCAATGTTGGAGAATCAGTTAGAATTCACGGAATAACTGATAATTTTTTGGTTGGAAAACCAAAATTTGAAGAAATTGCAGAAGAATTTTTAGAGTATATTGATTCATCAACCTTAGTTATCCATAATGCTCAATTTGATATTGGTTTTTTGAATAATGAACTTGATCTAATATCCCATGATAAAAGGATTGAAGATTATTGTGATGTTATAGATTCACTACAATTATCCAAACAACAAAACCCTGGCATGATGCATAGTTTAGATGCTCTATCTAGGCGTTTTTCAATTGATTCTAGTAATCGTTCTTTTCATGGTGCATTATTAGACGCACAAATATTATCGCAAGTCTATTTAGCTATGACTGGCGGTCAATCTAATTTATTTAAAAGTCAAACTTTTGATAATGAGGAAAAAGATAATAAAGATTTAATTAATAAAATAAGCAAAAATCGAAAAAAAATAAAAATTATTAAAGCTAATAAAAAAGAGCTTGCAGCTCATAAAAACTATTTTAAATAAGTATATTCTATTTAATATTGCTAAAGTATAATTATCTCTAGTACGGAGTGTAGCGCAGTTTGGTAGCGTATCTGGTTTGGGACCAGGTGGTCGGGGGTTCAAATCCCTCCACTCCGACCAAAACATTGTCAAAGCGCCCTTAGCTCAGCGGATAGAGCAACGGCCTTCTAAGCCGTAGGTCAAACGTTCAAATCGTTTAGGGCGTGCCAATGGCGAGAATAGCTCAGTTGGTAGAGTCCCGGATTGTGGTTCCGGTTGTCGCGGGTTCGAGCCCCGTTTCTCGCCCCATTTTATCCCTTTAGTATTAGTATTTTTAACCACAGGATCAAAATACTGCCACCATTAAAAGATAAAATAACTAGCAAATGTATTAATTTAATGCACTTATATTAATATAGCAAAAAGCATATTAATTATATATCTTGTCCAAAGATAACGGCTTGATTTGATTTTAAATTGAAATTATTGGACCTTTCTGGCAATAACATTATTACACTTGAACCCATATTAAAGCGCGCTATTTCCTGTCCTTTTTTAAAACTTAAATTTTGATTATAATCAAAGTATTGATTTTTTCTAGGATGGTCGGCATTCACTTTTCCATGCCATACTGTTTGAATTGATCCGACAAAAATAGCACCAACTAAGATTACGGCTGATAATCCAAATTCAGTTTCAAAATAACATACTACCCTTTCGTTTCTAGCAAATATATTATTAACATTTTGTACTGTTTTTTGATTAACTGAAAATAAATCTCCTGCTATATAGGCCATCTTTTTTAAAACACCGTCATAAGGCATATGAATACGATGATAATCTTTAGGAGATAAATAAATAGTAACAAAAAATCCTTGGCTAAATTTATCAGACCTTGAGTCTTTAGCTAATAGATTAGTTAAACTATAATTATGTTTTTTAGCTTGAATAATTTTATCATTATCAATATTGCCAAACTGAGAAATAACTCCATCAACTGGACTAACAATATTGCTATTAGCAATTGGCCTTAGCTCTGGTTTTAATTCACGAGTAAAAAAATCATTAAAATCTGTGTAATCTTTAATATTTTCGCGTCTAGCCTTAGATAGATCTACTTTATAAACTTTAATAAATAAACTAATAAGAAAATTCTTTATTTTGTTATTTTTAATGCTAACTAAATAAAATATTAGCCTTGAAAGAAACCGTTTTGGTAATAAAAATTGTATCCAGACCATTAATCTAGCTTTGATTGAATAAAAGAAAATAAATCATTTAATTTAATCTCAATTTTATCATTTTGGTTTCTAGCTTTATATTCAACACTATTATTATCTACATGAGAATCACTAATAACTATTCTATGAGGAATACCTAATAATTCAGAATCAGTAAGCATAACTCCTGGGCGCTCTTTTCTATCATCTAATAAAACTTCAATATTTAAATTAATAAACTTGTTATATAAATCATCTGCTAATGCTTTAACTCTATGTGATTTATTATAATTAATAGGAATAATAATTAATTTAAATGGACTAATAATTTGAGGAAAAATAATACCTTTATCATCATGATTTTGTTCAATAATAGCTGCAATAAGACGAGATATGCCTATACCATAACAACCCATTTTCATAATTTGTTGTTTGCCGTTTTTACCAATTACGCCAGCATTTAATGGCTTAGTATAAATATCATCTAATTGAAAAATATGCCCAACTTCAATTCCGTGCTTAATTACTAATTTGCCTTTACCGCAAGGACTTTGATCGCCATCTACAGCATTTCTTAAATCTTCTTCGCTAAAACTAATATTATTCCAATTAACACCAGTTAAATGATAATCATATTCATTAGCTCCTGTTACAAAATTAGACAATACACTGGCAGAATAATCAACAACTAAATCAATATTTAAATTTTTTACTCCAATAAAACCTTTTTTAAGACCTAAAGTTTTAATCTCATCATCACTAGCAAAACTAAAATCACCATATAAATTTTGAACTTTTGTTATATTTATATCATAATCTCCTCTTAAGGCTAGGGCTAAAAATTTACTTTTAGTTTTTATGATTAGTACTTTTACACATATATTTTTTGCTACTTTTAAAAAATCTGCAATTTGCTCTATCGTGGTTTTATTTTTAGTTAAAACTTTTTTCTCTTGCTGTACTGGAGCTTTAACGCTTAAAGGTTTTTTTAAAGCAACCTTTTCAATATTAGCAATAAAATCACTACTATCACTAAAACATATTTTGTCTTCTCCATTGTCTGCCAATACATGAAATTCTACTGAATTTTCGCCACCAATTGAGCCACTATCTGCTAAAACAGGATAATATTTAAGTCCCAAGCGCTCAAAAATTCTGCAATAAGTTTTATGCATTTTATTAAATTCATCTTGCATGCTTTCTGTACTTAAATGAAAAGAATAACCATCTTTCATAATAAATTCACGCGCTCTCATTACTCCAAACCTAGGGCGAATTTCATCTCTAAATTTTGTTTGAATTTGATAAAAATTAATTGGTAATTGTTTATGACTTCTTATATATTGGCGCGCTAAATCAACTATTACTTCTTCATTTGTAGGACCTAAACAAAAATCTTTATCATGTCTATCTTTAAATCTTAAAAGCTCTTTGCCATATTTATTCCATCTCCCAGATTCCTGCCAAAGTTTAGCTGATTGTACAACTGGCATTAAAACCTCTTGGGCGCCTGATTTATTCATTTCATCACGAATAATGGCTTCAATTTTTTGTAAAATTTTAAGCCCCATAGGCAAATATAAATAAAGCCCTGATGTCGATTTAGAAATTAAGCCAGCACGAATCATTAATTTATGAGAGATGATTTTAGCATCACTTGGTAACTCTCTTTTGGTAGCTATTAAAAGACTAGTGCTTTTCATGTATAATTAAAACAATTAATAAAAACTGTAATTTTACCTATGAGTTATATACAAACAATATCTATTTGGGCAGTTCCTGTACTATTTGCTATTACTATGCATGAAGTAGCGCATGGCTGGGTTGCTAGTAAGCTTGGTGATCATACAGCAAAAATGATGGGCCGTATAACGCTAAATCCTGTCAAACATATTGATCCAGTTGGCACAATATTGATACCAGCTTTAACAGTATTTACTTTTGGTTTTGTTTTTGGCTGGGCTAAACCTGTGCCAATTAATTTTAATGCTCTAAACTCACCTAAAAAAGATATGATTTTAGTTGCTCTGGCTGGTCCTTTTGCAAATATATTAATGTCTATTGGCTGGCTTTTGGTAATAATAATAGCAACTATGATAAACTCAAAAGGATTGTTATTAATGGCTGGCGCTGGTATTTTTGTAAATTTATTGTTAGCAATTTTTAATTTACTTCCAGTTCCTCCTTTAGATGGAGGAAGAGTGATAAGTGCTTTGCTACCAAGTGATTTATCTTATAAATACGATAAACTTGAAAGTTATGGTTTATTTATTCTTGTAGCGTTGATATTTTTTGGTGTTTTTCAAACAATTATATTACCAATAACCCAATTTATTCTAAATATCTTTTCTTCTTTATCTGGGATAAATTTAATTCAGGCAATAAGTTTATTGTTTTGACAAATCTAACTTTTCTCTTAGTATTTGATTAACTTTTTTAGGATTAGCTTTGCCTTTGGTGGCTTTCATAACCTGCCCTACGAAAAAACCTATAATTTTTTCATTACCAGACTTAAGTTGATCAAATTGAGATGGATTATTAGCTATTATTTCATCAACAATATTATTAATTTCATTTTCATTTGTGATTTGCTTTAATCCTTTTATAGCAATAATTTCATCAGCACTTCCTTTATTTAGCCACATCTCTTTAAAAACATCTTTAGCAATTTTTCCAGAAATTGTTTGATCTACTATTCTAGCTATTAAAATTGATAAATCTTGAGCTGATATTGGAGATTGATTAATTTCTATTTGTTCTTTATTTAAATAATATAAAAGCTCTCCTATTATCCAATTAACACATAATTTTGGGTTTTCTTTATGATTTGTAATTAAGGCTTCAAAATAATCAGCCAATGACTTTTGTGAAGTAAGTATCTCTGCATCATATTCACTTAATCCAATTTCTTTTATAAATCTTATTTTTTTTTGTTCTGGTAATTCTGGTAAATCTGCTTTAGCCTGCTCTAATAAACTATCAGATATTTCTACTGGAAGCAAATCTGGATCTGGGAAATAACGGTAATCATTTGCCTCTTCTTTTAAACGCATTGAATTTGTTTGATTTTTAACTTGATCATATAATCTAGTTTCTTGTACTACTTTTTTCCCATCTTCAAGAATACATTTTTGACGCTCAACTTCAAAATCTATAGCTTTCTCTAAAAACTTAAAAGAATTAATATTTTTAATCTCAGTTCTAGTTCCAAATTTATTTGTCCCTTTTATCCGAATTGATACATTAGCATCACAACGAAATGATCCCTCTGCCATATTTCCATCACAAATATTGATATATTGAACTAATGAATGTATTTTTTTTGCATATTCTACTGCCTCTTTAGCATTTCTTATATCTGGTTCGGAAACAATTTCAAGCAATGGTGTACCAGCACGATTTAAATCAACTGCAGTATAATCGTTAAACATATCATGTACTAACTTACCAGCATCTTCTTCTAAATGGGCGCGAGTTATTCCTATTATTTTTGTTGTATCATCAACTTTAATTTTAATTTTGCCTGCTGATACAATTGGAAAATTTAATTGTGAAATTTGATATCCTTTAGGCAAATCTGGATAAAAATAATTTTTCCTATCAAATATATTAAATTTATTAATTTTAGCTTCAATTGCTAATCCAAACTTTAACGCTTTAATAACTGCTTGTTTATTTAAGACTGGCAAAACTCCAGGGAATCCTATATCTACTTCGCAAGCTTGTGAATTTGGTTTTTCGCCAAACTTAGTTGCAGCACTAGAAAAAATTTTAGCTTTAGTATTAAGCTGAGCATGAATTTCAAGGCCAATAATTGTTTCCCATTTCATATTAAATCTTTGCTGGAGTTTGATTATGAAAATTAGTTTGCTCTTGAAATTTATGAGCAATATTTAATAGCTTTGCCTCTGACCAATGATTGCCAATAAGCTGCAATCCAACTGGTAAATTTTGCGAAAAACCAGCTGGTACACTCATAGCTGGCAAGCCTGCTAAATTAACACTAAGAGTATAAATATCAGACAAATACATAGAAGCAGAATCATGAATAGATGCTAAATCAAATGCTGTAGTTGGAGATACTGGCCCCATAATTACATCAACACTTTGAAATGCCTTTTGAAAATCATCACTAATCAAGCGACGCGCCTTTTGTGCTTTTAAATAATAAGCATCATAATAACCAGCAGATAAGGCATAAGTGCCTACCATAATACGACGCTTTACTTCATCTCCAAAACCTTCTGAACGACTTCTTAAATATAAATCTTGTAAATCTTTAGGGTCTTGACAACGATGCCCATAACGCACACCATCTAAACGCAATAAATTAGATGAGCATTCACAAGAAGCTATAATATAATAACTCGGTATAGCATAATTAGAATGAGGCAATGAAATATCTTTAACTTTTAAGCCCATAGATTCAAATTCTTTTACTGCTAACATAATCTTGTTAGCTACTTTATCATCTAAACCATCAGAAAAAAACTCTTTAGGTAGGCCAATAGTAAGTCCTTGGATTGAATCATTTATCGTTTTTAAATAATCTTCATTATTTCTATTGACACTAGTAGAATCTTTTTCATCAAAACCTGCGATTAAATTAAGTAATATAGCTGAATCTTCGGCAGTTTTAGTCATAACTCCAGCTTGATCAAAACTTGAGGCATAAGCAATCATGCCATAACGAGAAACTAAGCCATAAGTTGGCTTTATTCCAGTAATACCACATAAACTTGAAGGTTGGCGTATTGATCCTCCTGTATCAGTACCAGTTGCAAAAACACTTAATTCACCAGCTACAGCAGCAGCAGAGCCACCAGATGAACCGCCCGGTGTTTTATTAAGATTCCAAGGATTTTTAACCGCACCATAATATGAATTTTCATTAGAAGATCCCATAGCAAATTCATCTAAGTTAGTTTTTCCTAACATTACAGCGCCTGAATTATCTAATTTATCACTTACTGTAGCATTATATGGAGATATAAAATTATCAAGCATTTTAGAGCCTGCAGAAGTTTTCACTCCTTTAGTACAAAAAATATCTTTATGTGCATAAGGCATTCCAGTTAATATATTAAAAGAATTATTAGCGATATTTTGATCAGCAGCTTTTGCTTGGCTAATAGCTAATTCATCAGTTATTGTTATAAATGCGTTTAAGTCTGATTTATTTATAAAATTAAGATAATCAGTAGTTAATTCAACTGAGCTAAACTCTTTATTTTTAAGCCCATTAGCTAATGATTTTATTGTATTTTGCATACTATTCTATTACCTTAGGTACAAGGTAATATCTATCTTTAGTTTTAGGAGCAATTGCTTGAAATTCTTTGGATTTATCTTTATCAACTACCTTATCTTCTAAAAGACGTTGATTTATATTTATTGGATGAGTCATAGGGCTAACATCATCAACATTTAATTGTGATAATTCAGTAAACAAATCAAATATTTTATTTAATTCTTTAGTATTACTTTTTAATTGTTCATCAGTTAAAGATAGCATTGCTAAACTTGCTATTTCACTAACTTTATCTTTATTTAAAGACATTTTTTAAGCAGCTATGAATTGATTAATTGTTTTATCTAAAAGATCTTTTTTGTAATTACTACAAATAAAAGCATCTCCTAAAGATTTTAATAATATTAAACGCATGTTACCATCAAAGACTTTTTTATCAACTAACATTGCTAACAGAATATCTTTAGCATTTATTTTTGCATTAATTTTAGTAGGCAAATTTGCTTTTTTTAATATGTTTTTAACCTCTAGTACTTCTTGAGCTGATAAATAACCTTCAAGCTCAGATAATCTTGCTGCCATTAACATGCCAACAGCTACTGCTTCTCCATGTAAATAAACTCCATATCCTAATTTATTTTCAATTGCATGTCCAAAAGTATGACCTAAATTTAGCAAAGCTCTTTGTCCTTTTTCTAATTCGTCTTTAGCAACAATATTTGCTTTATCGCTACAGCATTGAAATATAATTTTAGCAATAAGGGATTTATCTCTTAACATTAATTCATCTATATTATCTTGTAAAAATTTTAATAATTCTATATTTCCTAATAAGCCATATTTAATTACCTCGCTCATTCCAGCAGAATATTGTCTATTATCTAAAGTATCAAGTGTATCTATATCAATTAAAACACATTTTGGATGATAAAAGGCACCTATCATGTTTTTAGCTAATTTATGATTAACTCCAGTTTTACCGCCAACACTAGAATCAACTTGCGCAAGTAAAGTAGTAGGTATTTGAATAAAATTGACACCTCGTTGATAACTAGCAGCTACAAATCCAGTAATATCTCCTATTACTCCACCACCTAATGCTATTAAAGTACAATCTCTATTAAATTTATTTTCAAGCAAGGCTGTAAAAATAATATTAGCTGTCTTTAGCGTTTTATATTCTTCGCCATCTTTTAGTATAACTTCTTTTAATAAATAATCAGTTAATAACGACTTAACTTTAGCTAAATATAATGGGGCAATAGTTTCATTAGTAACTATCATTACCTTTTTAGAATCAATATATTTAGTTAATAATTCTAACTTAGATAATAGCCCTGAACCAATATAAATCGGGTAAGAGTTTTCTCCTAATTCTAATTTAAGTTTTTTCATTAAAATTTTAATAAATAATTTTCAAGCAAAACTTCTATTTTCGCCAGCGCCAAAAACATTTTCAATACATCTAGCACAAATATCAATATGCTTTTTATTAGACCCTACATCTAATCTATGATGCCAGCAACGCTCACATTTTTTATGCTCTGATTTAGTTACTTTTATCCAAATATCTTTATTAATCATAATACTATCATTAGTTTTATCTTCTAAAGGATAAACCTTAGCATCTGATGTGATAAATACAAATCTAAGTTCTTGTTTTAATTTTAATATTTTGTTATAAATATCTCCTTTACAATAAATATCAAGATTAACATCTAGCGATGAACCTATAATTTTATCTGCACGCATAAGCTCCATTTGTTGCTGTACATATGGCTTTATACTAAGGATTTCATCAAATATTTTTGTTTGATTAATTTTTTCATCATTTAATTCTTGTAATGGCAAACAATACCACTCATTTAAAAATACGCTTGGTTTATCTGATGCCATAAGCTCTTGCCAAATCTCTTCTGCCGTAAAACTTAAAATTGGGCTTAACCAATTTATTATAGTATGAGAGAGATGATAAAGTGCAGTTTGGGCAGATCTTCTTGCAATCGAATTTTTTTGCGTTGTATATTGTCTATCTTTAATAATATCTAAATAAAATCCACTTAGATAATTTGTACAAAAATCTAATATCGTATGCACAACTTGATGAAAATTATATTTTTCATATTGTGCTTGAATTTGTTTTTGCTTTTGTTCTGCTAATAATAATATCCAAACATCTAAAGATACCATTTCATTAATACCAAGTGAATGTTCATTAAAATCAAATCCATGCATATTAGCTAACATAAAACGCATAGTATTACGAATACGGCGATAACTATCAGCAGAACTTTTTAAAATTTCATCAGATATTCTCATTTCTGCTGTGTAATCACTAGATGCAATCCAAAGCCTTAAAATATCAGCACCTAAAGAATTAGCTATTTTTTGTGGAACTATTACATTTCCTAATGATTTACTCATTTTATGGCCATTTTCATCAACTGTAAAACCATGAGTTAATACTTGTTTATATGGAGCCTTGCCATTTATAGCACATGAAGTAATAAGTGATGACTGAAACCATCCTCTGTGTTGATCAGAGCCTTCTAAATATAAATCAGCTACATCAACTGATAAATCTTTTCTGGTTCTTAATACTGCATAATGACTTACTCCAGAATCAAACCAAACATCTAATGTATCGGTAACTTTTTCAAAATCATCTGCATCATCTAATAGATCTTCGGCTTTAGTATCAAACCAATAATCTATGCTATGTTTTTCAACATTTTCTGCTATTAAACTAAATAATTGTTTAGTGTTTGGATGCAATTTACCAGTTTTTTTATTTACAAATATTGTAATTGGAACACCCCAAAAGCGTTGGCGCGAAATACACCAATCAGGACGATTAGCTACCATAAGCTCAATACGATTTTTACCCCAGCTTGGAATCCATTTGACATTATTTATCTCATCTTTTGCTTTATCTCTTAATTTATTTTTATCCATAGCTACAAACCACTGCGGAGTTGCTCTAAATATAACTGGACTTTTATGTCTCCAGCAATGCGGATACGAATGAGTAAATGTCTCATTATTAACTAAATTATTATTATTTTTAAGTATTTCAATAATGTTTAAATTTGCTTTAAAAATAAACTGACCTGCTAATAAATCAACAGTTTCAAAAAACACGCCCTTATTATCTACTTTGCATTCAATAGGCAAATTATAATTTAAGCCAACAACAAAATCTTCTTGGCCATGAGAGGGTGCAGTATGAACAACTCCTGTGCCAGATTCAGTAGTTACATGTTCTGCGAGAATAATAGGTACTTGTTTATCATAAAAAGGATGTTGTACCTTCAATAATTCAAGCTCTGAGCCTAAAAAAGTTTTGCTATTAATCTTAGCATTATTAATTTTATAACGACTAAGTGCTTTTTCTGCTAATTCTTGTGCTAATAAATAATATTCATCACCAACATCAATCAAAACATATTCAAGATCTTTATTTAACGCAATTGCTTCATTTGAGACTAAGGTCCAAGGAGTTGTAGTCCAAGCAATAACTGATACTGGCTTATTTGTATTGAAAATTGAATTATCAACAAATTTAAATTTAACATCAATAGAATCTGATTGTTTATTCTTATATTCTACTTCTGCTTCTGCTAATGCTGATCTACATTCTGTGCACCAATGCACCGGCTTATAACCTTTAGTAAGATGTCCATTTTCAACAATTTTGGCTAAGGCACGAATAATATCAGCTTCAAATTTAAAATTTTTAGTTAGATATGGATTATTCCAATCACCCAAAATGCCTAAACGCATAAAGTCTTGTTTTTGTTTTTCAATTTGGGTATCGGTATATTTTCTACAATGATTTCTAAAATCACTAGCATTAATCTTATGCCCTACTTTTCCTTTTTTCTTTTCAATATTTAATTCTACTGGTAGTCCATGACAATCCCATCCCGGAACATATGGAGCATCAAAACCAGATAATGATTTTGATTTAACTATAATATCTTTTAAAACTTTATTAACTGCATGTCCTATATGAATATCTCCATTAGCATAAGGAGGACCATCATGTAAGATAAATTTTGGCTTGTTTTTCTTGCTTTTTCTAATTTCATTGTATACATCACCATCTTGCCATTTTTTCAAAAAAATGCTTTCACGATTAGCTAAATTAGCTTTCATTGAAAAATTAGTTGACGGAAGATTTAAACTTGATTTGTAATCAGACATTTAATATTTTTAAAACTAAAACTTGCAATTATACTTTTGTTATTTTGTTAATCCAACAGATTCAAGTAATAATTTTACTTTAGATGATTTTAAATAAATGTACTTATTAGCCCCAAGATTGCGTGGCAGGATAATGTTTCCAAAACTTATACGAATCAAACGAGAAACTTGAAGTCCTAAATGTTGCCATAAAAGCCTAACTTCTCTTTTTCTGCCTTCTTGAATAACTACTTTATACCAATTATTAGCTGCTTTAGTATTTTTAATAGCTGTAACTTTATTAAATTTAGCAAAACCATCTTCTAATTTAACTCCTTTTGTTAATTTTTTTAAATCATTATTTGTTACTTCTCCTAATACTCTAACTAAATATTCTCTATCTATTTTAGAGCTAGGATGCATTAATTTATTAGCTAAATCTCCATTGTTAGTAAAAATCAATAATCCTGAAGTATTTATATCAAGCCTTCCTACCATTACCCAGCGTGATTCTTTAGGCAATAAATCGTAAACACTTTTTCGTCCTAATGTATCTTTATTAGAACAAATTACTCCAACTTTTTTATTTAGTACAATAACCTTAGTTTCTTCTTCTTGATAGCGATTAAGATTAATTTTTCTACCATTAATTCTAACATTATCACTAATATTAGCTTTATCGCCTAAACTAGCAATTTTATTATTAACTTCAACTTTTCCATCTTTAATAGCTTGTTCTGCCCAACGCCTTGAGCCATACCCAGCATTAGCAATTAATTTTTGTAATCTTTGTTGCATTTAATTTAAGTTTTAGCTAGAGTCTTTAGCAAAGTTTAAAAGATTATCTCCTTCAAGACGATAACCTATCCATTCACTTTGGGCTTTAGCATTTATTGATTCATAAAATTTTATTGCAGGCTTATTCCAGTCAAGAACACTTAATTCAAGTCTGGCACAATTATTTTTTACCGCTACTTGCGCTAAATATTTTAAGAGTTTTTTTCCTATCCCCATTCTTCGAAAATCTGGAAAAACATATACGTCTTCTAAATATAATCCATTTCTACCAAGCCAAGTTGAAAAATTAAAAAAATAAACAGCAAAACCTATTGGTTTATTTTTATAAGTACAAATAATTGCTTTAGTAGTTGTATTAATATCAAAAAGATTATTTTTAATGTCTGTAACTGTTGCTACTACTTCTTTTTCTGCTTTTTCATATATCGCAAGCTCTTTGATAAATTCTAAAATAATACCTGCATCTTTAGCTGTTGCTTTTCTAATTATTACTTCTTGCAATTTATATCTCCAATATTTGATAGCATATATTGGCTAACTAATAATTAATTCCCATAGCTTCTTTAACTTCGGCTATAGTTTCTATGGCAACATTTCTTGCTTTTTCACTACCTTCAAAAATTATTTGTTTAATAAGTTCTGGTTCGGTTTTATATTTTTCAATATTTTCTTTTACTGGATTTAACTCATTATTTATTTGTTCAATTATTGGTTTTTTACATTCAATACAACCAATTTTTGCATTTTTACAACCATCTACTACCCATTCTTTTGTAGAGTTATCAGAATATATTTGATGTAATTTCCATACTGTACATTTTTCGGGATCGCCGGGATCACTTAACTTAATTCTGGCTGGATCTGTTGGCATGCGATTAATCTTTGTTGTAATTTCCTTATCACTATCGCGAAGTGATATACTGTTATTATAAGATTTACTCATTTTTCGCCCATCTAATCCGGGTATTTTGGCAGATTTTGTTAGTAGTGATTTTGGTTCTGGCAGAATAATTTTGCCAGAGCCTTCTATATAACCAGCAAGCCGCTCTTTATCACTTAAAGTTAAATTTTCTTGTTGTAATAAAGCACTAGCTTTTCCTAAGGCTTCATAGTCACCGTTTTCTTGGTATGATTTTCGCAATTCTTCATAAGCCTTTGCTTGTTTTTTGCCCATTTTTGTAATAGCTAATTTTGCCTTTGTTTCAAAATCATCTTCACGGCCATAAATATAATTAAACCTTCTAGCTATTTCACGAGTTAATTCAATATGAGCTATTTGATCATCGCCAACTGGTATTAAGTTTGCTTTGTACATTAAAATATCTGCACTTTGTAAAAGCGGATAACCTAAAAAACCATAGGTATCTAAATCTTTATTTAAATTATTTTGTTGATCTTTATAAGATGGTACACGCTCTAGCCAGCTAAGAGGTGTTAACATTGACAAAAGTAAATGTAATTCTGCATGCTCTGGAACTTTAGATTGAATAAAAACAGTCGCTATATTAGAATTTATACCGACTGCCAACCAGTCAATTACCATTTCTATTACATTTTGCTCTAACTCAATTTTATCAGCATAATGTGTAGTAAATGCATGCCAATCAGCTACAAAAAAATATGAATCATACTCATTTTGTAACTCAACCCAATTTTTTAATACTCCATGGTAATGCCCCAAATGCATTAATCCTGTTGGGCGCATACCTGATAAAACTTTTTCGTTTTGCATTATTTATCTTAATTATTAACCAAAATTTAGCTTTTTACTAGCTATATAAATTACTTTTTATATTAGCGTTTATATGCCGTTATTCATTTTTAGACTTTTTGAATATATATCTAAGCCATTTAATACTAAATTATTATAAACTTCGACTTTTTGTCTTAATTCTAATTTAATTTTATTAGCATCTCCGCCACTTAAAATAATTTTTAGTTTGCTATATTGTTTTTGATAATTGTTAATCTGCTCTTTAATACTATTTATAAACATGTTACTAACTCCAATAAGCCAAGCATTTTTAGTATCATTTGCTAATAGTTTATCATTACAAAAATAAGGTTTTGATTGATATTTTTTGAATTTATCTAAGCTATTTTGAATGGCAAAAAGCCCAGGCATAATTAATCCGCCTTGATGTTCTCCATTTTGCAAAATTAAATCAAAAGTTACTGCTGTTCCTAAATCTATTAATAGTATGTTTTGATTTGGGCATTTATCAATTACAGCAATCATAGATAAATAACGATCTACTCCTAATTCTTCTGGATTTTTATATCCGCATTTAAATAACCCAAATTTATCTTTAGTTTTAACAAAATAAGTATTTTTTAAATTATCTAATATATTCTTACCAACACAACTAATAAAAATTACATCAGCTTTTGGCAATAATCCGATATTAAAATCTTTAACTAAAGCAAAATAAAACTTATCATTAATGCTCCATTTTATTGCGCTATTACCAATATCAATTAATAATTTTTTACTATATTGGTACATCAAATAAATGTGCATTCCAAAATAAATGCACAATAATACTAGCTATATATCCAATAGCAATTACTGGCATCCATTTTAAATGTGATACAAAAGTATAAAGACCTTTTGATTGACCCATAAGAGCAACACCAGCAGCAGAACCAATTGAAAGCAAACTACCACCTACTCCTGCTGTTAAAGTTACTAATAGCCATTGCCCTAAAGACATATCAGGGTTCATAGTAAGCACAGCAAACATAACCGGAATATTATCAATTATGGCAGAAAGAATCCCAACTAAAACATTCGCATAAGTCGGACCTAAAGTGATATACATAAATTCAGATGTAAGTACAAGATAACCCATAAATCCTAATCCTCCAACACTTACAATTACACCAAAGAAAAATAACAATGTATCCCATTCTGCATTTGAAACTTTTTTAAATATATCAAAGCCTTCTTGTCCTTGTTGTTTTTGCTCTTTTTTTCTAATAAAATAAGCTGCTATCATTAAATAACTAAGTCCTGTCATCATTCCTAAAGCTGGAGGTAAGTGCATAAAGTTATGAAAACTAACTGCAGTAATTATAGTACAAATGAATAAAAAGGCTATAAGGACACCCCCAAATTTAATTTGTACTTTTTCTATTTTTTCATTTGAAGCTTCATTTTTAATAGCAAAACTCATAATAATAGCTGGCAATAAATAATTAACTGCTGAAGGCACTATTAAACTGAAAAATTGTGAAAATTCTACAATACCTTTTTGCCAAACCATAAGTGTTGTAATATCACCAAATGGACTAAATGCACCTCCTGCATTAGCTGCTACTACAATATTAATAAATGATATAGAAATAAATCGTAAATTATTACCGCCTACAGCTAAAACTACAGCACCCATCACAAGAGCAGTAGTTAAATTATCAGCTATAGGAGAAAGGAAAAACGATAAAATTCCAGTTAACCAAAATAATTGCCTAAAACTAAATCCTTTGTTTACTAACCAAACTTTTAAAACATCAAATACTCCTCTTTCGCGAATTGATTCTATATAAGTCATAGCAACTAATAAAAATAAAAATAATTCAACATATTCTAATAAATTATGCTTAACTGCTTCTCCTACGGCGTGAGTTATCCCATTACTAGCATAAACCATACCAATAATAGCCCAAATAATCCCTGCCACAAAAATTACAGGTTTTGATTTTTTAAAATGAGTAAATTCTTCAACCATTACCAACATATAAGCAATGACAAATAAAAAGATCGCCAAATATCCAGCCCAATGATTAGTTAAATCAAGTATTTCAGTTGAATTTGCAGTGCTTGATAAAGCAAGATTAGGTATTAAAAATACCAAAAAAAGTATTATTTTATTCATAAATTTTAGTTATTTTATTATTATTATTTATAAAAATTTCTTCATTATTGTATTGGGTTTGAAATGTAGCTAAAAAATTTGAGCCTACACAACGCACAACAATACCAGAAGATCTTGGTGGTTTTAGTTCAGAAATCATAATTTCATCATTTACTTTAACTTTAGAACTAGACTCAAACCTATACATTCTGCGTTTAGCTTTTCCTAAATAATGTAGTCTAGCTATTATTTCTTGTCCGGGATAACAACCTTTAGAAAAACTAACTCCTTGTTCGTTAATATCAAGATTTAACATTTGTGGTATAAATTTTTCTGTAGTACTTAAATAAACTTCAGCTAACTTTTGTTTTATACAACACAATTCCCAATCATCAAGGACAATTTTATTGGTATCAAACGAATTAATTTCTTCATCAAAATCTAACAAAATACTTTGTTCATTATTTAGTTTAAAAATATTTTTGTGCTGAAAATCTTTTCCTATTATAGCTATTTGTTTAACTTTTTCACTAAAATCAGTAATTAAAACATCAGCTATAATAACAAACATCTTTAAACGCTTAATTAATATATCTTTTAGCTCTAAAGGAAAAGATAAAAAATAATCGTTTAATTTTTTCATCACCCAAATAATGGCAATAATCCTACCTTGATGTTGGCAATAAGCATTAATTTGGATAGATTTTTTTTTTAAAGAATCAATATCATTAGAGAACTGTGACTGCAAAAAACTCTTTGCATCAGATCCGCTAATTTTTAACAATCCTCTATTTTCTAAAGAAACAGTCTGCATAAAAATTATATAGCTAAAGAAAAATGTATCTTTATATAATAAATTAGTGCCACGCTATCATTGTTAATAACATTGGAATTGAAAGAATAACATTAACGCTTGAAGCTAGTGATGCATTTTCTTTAGCTTTTACAATCTCTTCTTTACTTGCTTCTTTCATACCTAATATCTTTTGTTGATTTGGCCAAATAATAAACCAAACATTAAAAGCCATAATAGTACCCATCCAAGCACCAATACTTATAATTTCATAACCAGCAGCAAAAGTAAATGCGCCAATTATCCCATCCATACCTCTGCCTTGTAAAACTAATAATAGCACACCTAAAATCCAAGTAGTAGCTGCCGCCATTCTAAACCATAATAATGCACGAGGAGCTATATATTTTCCAATAGCGGCTGGACCCGGCCCTTTTTCATCTTTTAAGGCTTCCCCCATTGCTGGCACTTGCACAAAATTAAAATAATACAGCAAGCCAATCCACACGATTCCAGCTAAAACATGCAACCATACTAAAAAAGCGTAATGATATTGAATACTAGTACCCAAAATAACCAACACAGACAATACAAAACCAATTAAAATCTTACCCTTAACTGAATTAATAAAAGCCATTTTATTCTCCCATTATTATTTAAAAAACTTTGGTAAGTTATTATATAGTCATTTTTATATAATTTTTTAAAAATAAACACTAAAATTTATAATTTATATTAAAAAAAGTTACTTATGCCTGAATTACCTGAAGTAGAAACTACTAAAAATGGATTACTACCACATATTAAAAATAAAAAAGTTACAGCTGTTAATATTTTATTTCCCACTCTTCGTTTTCAAATCCCACCTCATCTAAAAACTAGCCTTGTTAATAAAAAATTAATTGATTTAAAAAGACGAGGTAAATACTTAATTTTTCAATTTAAAAATGGTGATTTAATAGTACATCTTGGAATGAGTGGAAAAATTAAAATTAGTAAATTAATCAAATATGAAAAACATGATCATTTTGAATTAATATTTAATGATATTACTTTACGCCTTAATGACCCTAGAAGATTTGGCTGTGTTTTATGGGCTGACAATTATAATAATCATCGACTAATAAAAAACTTAGGGGTTGAGCCATTAAGCACTTTGTTTGATGAAAATTATTTATTTATAAAATCTGATAATAAAAAAACTAACATAAAATCATTTATTATGAACAGTAATATTTTAGTTGGAGTAGGTAATATTTATGCTTGTGAAAGTTTATTTTTAGCAAAAATAAACCCACTTCTAAGCGTAAATAAGGTTAGCAAAAAACAATTTAAACTATTAACTAAAGCTATTAAAACAATTCTAAAAAATGCAATAAAAAAAGGAGGTACAACTTTAAAAGATTTTGCTAATGTAGATGGTGAATTAGGTTATTTTTCACAAGAACTACAAGTCTATAATCTTGAAAATAAAAAATGCAATAATTGTAATAACAAAATATTACGTATTGTTCAAAATCAAAGGGCTACATTTTATTGCAAAAATTGTCAAAATTAACAATGTATTTGCAAATTATTAAAATTATTCTATCCAAATAATATGTGCCATTCTGCCAGACTTATCACCATCACGCCTGTAAGAAAAATAATCTTTAGACTGACTAAAAGTGCATTCATCTCCGCCACTTATTAAATAAAATCCAAAACTATTTAAGATAATTCTAGCTATCTTAAATATATCTAAATAATATTTATCATTTGCTTTAGTAAATGCTTTATCAAAAATTTTATTTTTATCAATAAATTGCGAGTATATATCTTCTCCAAGTTCTAAAAAGTTTTTAGAAATTGCTGGACCAAAATGAATTAAAGTATTATTTGCATCAAAATTACTAATAAAAGATTCTATTATTCCAGCTAAAATTCCTTGCCAGCCTGCATGTGCCACTCCTACTTTTGTGCCTTTTTTTGTGCAAGCAAAAATAGGCAGACAATCAGCAGTTAGTATTGCACAAACTACATTTTTATCAGTAGTAAAAGCAGCATCTCCAATATAATTATTGCTTGTTACATCAAAACAAATATTAGAATGAGTTTGCTTTAGCCATTTTGGCTCACTAGGTAAATTAAAATACCTTACTAATAATTTACGATTATGATTAACTAAATCAACTTTATCATAAGTATAATCAGCTAAATTAAAATTTTCATATTTGCCATAACTAATAGCTCCTTTTAAGTAGCGTTTAGTTGATATATGTTTAACATTTTTTGGGAACATTTATATTAAATTTTGTCAAATTTTCTAAGTGTTTGTAATAAATCTTTTAAATCTTTTGGTAACGATGCTTTCCAAGTCATTTTTTTGCCTGATAATGGATGAATTAAACTTAACTTTTCAGAATGCAATGCTTGACGACTAAAATTACTCAAAGTATCTTTTAATATTATATTCATTTTTTTATGAAAACGAGTCCTACCACCATAAATATTATCAGCAATTACAGAATGTCCGATATAAGACATATGAACACGAATTTGATGAGTACGGCCAGTTTCTAACATAACTTTTAGATGGGTATAATTAGCAAAACGCTCAACCACTCGGTAATTAGTAACCGCTCTTTTCCCATTGCCACAAACTGCTTGTTTGATTCTATTTGCATGATGTCTTCCTATTGGTTTATCTATCTTTCCTCCAGAAATAATATAACCATTAACAATAGCCGAATATTGACGAGAAATTTGATGATTTTTTAATTGCTCAATTAATTTTTTTTGGGCTAATTCACTACGAGCAACTACCATAAGTCCTGAAGTATCTTTATCAAGTCTATGTACAATTCCAGCTCTATCTAGATTAATAAGATTAGGATCAAAATATAGCAAAGCGTTTGCTAATGTACTGTCATAATTACCAGCTCCTGGATGAGTTACTAAACCAGCTGGTTTATTAATAATAATAATATCTTTGTCTTCAAAAACTAAATCTAATTTAATATTTTGGGCTTTCCAAACATTATTGTTATTAGTTTTTATTTGTAAAGTTAATATTTCTCCGCCTATTATTTTATCTTTTGGATTAAAACTTTTATTGTCAATAAAAGCATTTTTAGATTTTATCCAAGAACAAATTTTTGAACGCGAATAATCTGGCAGCATTTGACTAATAGCTACATCAACCCTCTCACCTATTAATCTATCTGGAATAATTATATTAATAGTTTTTTGCATAAATTTAAAAACTTAAATAAATATGGCGTCGCGTAAGAGATTTGAACTCTTGTTCCTAGGATTAAATTCTAGTGTCCTCGGCCTACTAGACGAACGCGACTATACAATTTTAATAAATAAAAAAGGGTTAAGAGATAAATTTACTTAATTTGGCATCGCCTAGGAGAATCGAACTCCTCTTGCCGGGATGAAAACCCGGTGTCCTAACCGATAGACGAAGGCGACAAGTTTTTTTGGTGGAGCTAAGCGGGATCGAACCGCTGACCCCGACACTGCCAGTGTCGTGCTCTCCCAGCTGAGCTATAGCCCCACATTAAGCTATAAAGCAAAGCAGGCGAAATTATAGTCTTTAATATTGATTTAGTCAACTTGTATGCTAAAATAATTTAAATGTTAAAAAAACAATACGTTGAAAAAGACTATACTCTAGAGATAATATTTCATATTGGTATTTATGAAAATTCAATTCACTTTATATTTGATCACCAATCTAAAACCTGCGCTATTGTTGATCCAGCTTGGCAAGCGGATTTATTTCTTAAAATAATTAAAGGCAAGGGTTATAAATTAACCGATATTTGGCTAACTCATTGGCATAATGATCATACTAATGCTGTTGATGAAATAGTTGAAAAAACCAATGCCAAAATTATAGCTGGAGCAGATGAAATACCATATTTACAAATAAAAAATAAAGTAATAGCAGTCAAAGATAAGCAAACAATTAAATTAGGCTCAACAACAACAACTATAATAAATACCCCAGGACATACAAAAGGTGGCATAAGTTTTTTACTTGATAACCATTTAATTGCTGGTGATAGCTTATTTATCTATGGTGCTGGACATTGCGCAATGCCGGGCTCTGATGCAAGAGTATTATTTAAATCCATGCAAAAATTTAAACAAATTAAAGATGACATATTATTGCATTGTGGGCATGATTACGGCTCTGAAATAACAACTACTATGCAAGAGCAAAAACTACACAATCCATTTTTATTAATTGATAATGAAAAAGACTTCGTGCTTTATCGTAATCAAATACACGATAAATATCGCACTTATCCAATGCAGCCAGTAAAAAAAGAAGAATTAGCAAAATTATTATGATTGGCATTTTTGGTGGCTGTTTTGACCCTGTACATTATGGTCATTTAAAAACTGCTTCTTCTATTAAAAAAGAGCTTGGATTAACAAAAATTTTTTTAATGCCTTGCGCTAAACCTCCGCATAAAAATAACTTATTTTTCTCACCAAAACAAAGATTAAAAATGCTAGAAATAGCGATTAGTGAATTTAAAGATTTAAAAATAGATGATAGAGAATTAAAAAATAATACTATATCGTGGACGATTGATTCTTTAAAAGCAATAAAACAAGAATATCCTAATCAATTAATTTATTTAATTATTGGAGCAGATAGTTTTAATAATCTAAATACTTGGAAAAATTATCAAGAATTTAATAAATATGTCAAAATAGTTGTGCTAAAAAGACCAAAATACAAAATAAAAAATACTAACGATAAAGATGTTTATTTTGCAAAAACAGCTATGTTTGATATTTCTTCTAGTGATATTCGTAATAGAATAAATGAAAATAAAAGCTTATCAAAACTATTACCAGATAAAGTAATTAACTATATAAAAACAATTAAATAATCTTTAATACATTTTCAGGCGGCCTGCCTATTATCACCCCTTTATCAGTTTTTACAATTGGGCGATTAATTAATTTAGGTGTATTTATCATAGCTTCAATTAAAAAATCTTCGCTAAGCGATAAATCATCTAATCCTTGTTCAAGATATTCTGTTTCATTTTTACGCATTAAGTCTCTAGCATCGATTTTAAGAGCTGTTAATAAAAATTTTAATTCATTTTTATTAGGTGGAGTTTTTAAATATTCTACAATCTTAAAATCAATTCTTTTTTCCTTTAATATATCTAAGGTTTTTCTTGATTTTGAGCACTTATTATTATGAAAAATTATTGCTTGCAAGGTCTATTATAAAAATAAAAAATTTAAATATTATTTAAGTTTAACATAAAAATTTAAATAAATTTTGTTTGAATTTTTTATAACTTTATAAGTTATTAATTAATTTTTAAATGTTTATAATTAAACATAGTTTTTTATCACAAAATTATCAATAATCAAAATGGAATTTTCAACAATAAATAATAGTTTAAACGATAAACAAAAAGAATTAATAAGTATTGATAACGCTAAAAATACTTTAGTAGTAGCTGGCGCTGGAAGTGGAAAAACTATGGTAATCACCCATAGAAT
>CAKMYR010000007.1 GCA_929200175.1 uncultured Gammaproteobacteria bacterium | reverse complement strand
GAGATAAAAAGCAAAATGAGTCCGCTGTCCCAAAACGATGGATTTCGTCTATTTTGAGTAAATCTTCTTTAATTTTTTTTTCAAAAGAATAATAACTCTTTATATTGGTTACAGCATCCCATTCGGTGAAAGAATAACCTCCTTCATTATGACCTATTGCCTTCTTTGCCCATGGATAAATAAACCATTTTTTAAAGTTTAAGAAGAAGTCATATCTTGTCAAACACCAAAATTCCTTATGACTTTTTATTTTTGTTACTTGTTCAATATTTGAATCGGTATGAAAAAATATATCACCGTTGCAAACAACGATGTGTTTCTTGGGATAATGTGCATTAGCGTATTCAAAAAAGCTATTAAAAGAAGGTCTTTTTTTAATAAATTCTATTTTTATTTTTGAATGATCAAGGAAAGCAAACTGATTATCTAAACTAAAATTATCATCTTCTGCTTCAAAGAAAATAACTATTTGTGTGATATGTTCATTTTTTAAATTAATTTCTAAGCATTTTTTGTATTCAAAAAATCTTTGTGAATTGTCGATACACTTTTCATAAAGAGTAGTCATTAGTATGATTTCTTTGGTATCGTTCATTTGATTCTGAGCTATAAATTTTTAATTATATTAGTTGGTTGATTATATTTTTGCTTGAGTTTCTTTATGTCAAGAAACTGTTAATTCAAGTCCTTTTTTCAAGTATATTTTTGGTAAGTAACCTAAGTTTTTCATCTTTTTAATATAGGTACATCCTTTAAGAGTTGAACCTTCAAGAACCTCGCTGTAGTAATTATCAACATACCACGTAAACCAATACCCACCAGTAATTCCTGTAATAAATACTTTCTTCATATTTCAAGTGTAAATAATTATTGTTGTAAACTCTTTAGATACCATTGATACATAGCTTCCAACCCTTCTTTTAAAGGTGTTGTGGATTTCCAGCCCAACTGGTTAATTTTAGAGTTATCCATTAATTTTTTTGGTGTTCCATCAGGTTTTGATGTATCCCAAATAAGTTCACCTTCAAAGCCAACTATTTGAGCAATAGTTTTGGCAAGTTGCTTGATAGAAATTTCTTCACCAGAACCGGCATTAATCATCCCGCCTTTAGAATAGTTTTTCATTAAAAAAACACAAGCGTCGCCAAGATCATCGGCATAGATAAATTCTCTAAAAGGACTTCCGGTTCCCCAACAGGTAATTTTATCTTGCTTGTTTATTTTTGCTTGATGAAAGCGATACATTAATCCTGCGATAACATGGCTGTTCTCTGGATGGAAATTATCACCTACTCCGTAAACATTAGGAGGCATAACGGTGAAAGCGTCAAAATCATATTGTTTGTAATAAGCATCACACATTATTTTGCCTGCAATTTTAGCAATAGCATAGGGGAGATTAGTTGGTTCTAACTCTCCTGTAAGTAATGCTTCTTCTTTCATCGGCTGTGAAGCAAGCTTAGGATAGATACAAGAAGAACCAAGAAAAAGCAATTTTTTGACACCAAATTGATGAGAGCTTTCAATCACATTCGATTGAATTGCTAAATTTTGAGAAATGAAATCAGCACCATAGTTGTCGTTAGCAATAATTCCTCCGACTTTAGCAGCAGCTAGAAAAACGTATTTGGGTTTATGTTGAGCAAAGAAATCTTCAGTTGCCTGTTTATCTCTTAAATCAAGATCTGAACTACTTTTCATAATAAGATTAGTATAACCCTGTTGTTTTAAGTTTCTAACAATAGCAGAGCCAACCATTCCGTTATGACCTGCTACATAAATTAGGTTGTTTGATTTCATGTTGTTGATACGAATTTAAATTTAACCGATAAATACAACACCCTGCTTAAAAAAAGAACTATCTTTTGTTTATGTGCCCAGTATATGTTGCGTTTTAACTTGGCGAGTATATCTTTTTTGAAAAAAGAAGTCAATAGGACGTATAAGTCCAATATATTTAATGTAATGGTGTTAATTTTCTTTTTATTCTTATAATTAAATACCACTATCTTTACAAAAATAAAGGAAAAATAACTTAAAGTTGAGAGAATAAAGCTATTTTTGTGTCTTGAGAAACCGTTGCAATATTTCTGAATCTTCATTTAGTATATGTCTTAACTTATTCTTACTGATAGAATAAAGAGTATTTTTTGAGAATTTGTTTCGTAATGTAAAAAGTAAAGTTCTCCATAAAATAACTAGCAAGCTTTTCCTTGTATTGTTAGAAACATCTTTCCATTTGTTTTTAAATTGTTTGCCAAACCATTCTCGTAAGCATACTCTGAAATTTGCCGTTTTATTAGTGATAGGGATTCCATGAGAATTTTCATCTGCATCATAGCGGTGCAGATCATTAGATATTTCAATGTTGTTAAACTGAATAATATTTGAAAAATAGAAGTTTTGTATTAATAATTCTTGTATTTCACAAGATGGCCAACAATGTGTTTTATCAAATTCATCCCAGTAAGGAACTAATATTCTATCTTTTACAACCTCGTGATGGATTGCAATCATTTGTTCATCATTCAACAAAAAAGATTGATAGCTTAGAAAAGGTAATGGGGTGTGTTTGGTTTTTGGGAAAATGGGTACCGCTACTGCTGGATTTAAAGTTTTTAGAGATTTTTCAAAAATATCCCAGCTTCCACTTATAAATTCCACATCATCATCACAAAATATATAGTACTTATAGTTTATCCCCAAAGATAAAACATGCTCTAACATTTTATTTCTTCCATTAGACCAAAGTGAGTTTGGTAAAAAAAGTGCTTGTTCAATTTGTTTATCGTAGGTCATAAAAATAGCATCCGAGTTTTTACGATCTTTCAAATGAAAATATTTTTTGATATTGTCAGCAGATCCTTGAACCAAATAAAGAAAGTCTTTCATTATGAATTTTTTAAGTTATCGTAGAATCAATAGGAATTTTTTTTAAGGATTAGTTAATTTAAGAAGAAATCACTTGCGATACCAGCAATCTGGTAGTACATAATGCTGATTATCTGGAACATTGTCATAATCCAACGGGTGAGGAAATTGTTTTTGGTAGGAAAAATCCTCAATTCTATCTTTTCTTAAAAAAGTAAATTCTACAATAGGGGGAATATCAAGACCATTCCTTTTTATAGGATAAGAACAATTATTTGGGTGAATATGTACACAATAATGAGTTTGTAAAATTTTATTAAATGTTAGTTTTGCCCAGTAGAAAAATGAACTGTCCCAAAGACGATTAAGCCAATGATATTCAACAACAATCGTCCTAAATCTTTTCATTAACGGATTAGATGCTGATAGAAAGACATCGTATTCTCCTCCTTCAATATCCATTTGTAATAGCAAATCAGAGTCTTTATTTGATATAGAATTATCGACCCAATCATCAAGTGTCATAAAATCATCATTTGATAGAATACCTAAGTATTTTTTAGTAAAGTGAAATAAATCATGTTCTTCTGCTGGTTTATCTACTGATTTGTCTGCTAAAAAAACCTTCATTCCACGATCAGCACAATCTTTTTCGAATTGGGATATTTGATCTACCCCAGGAGAAAAACAGGCTTCAATACCCTCTAAATCATCAGGTATCAAATAACCACCATCTCCTTTACCTCCAAAGCGAATTAATTCCTTTCCAGAAACAGATACAGGATGAAGTTTGTATAGTAATTCTTCAATGTCTTTTTTATCGGTTAGACTGGTTATAGCGACTTTTGTTTCAAGATATTTTTTGATTGTAGATTTTAAGAGTTGTTTCATAATAAAATTCTTAATATATTTGGGCGGTTAACTTTGTCGTTAAAATGTTGTTAAGCGATGAATTATACAGTATTATCAATACTTGTAACTTTTTAAATTGATTAATAATTTCCAATAATTTAATTAGGTTTTGCTTTTTCATACCGAGAAGTCTGTCAATCAAATCTTAGTTTCGAGTTTGCTTTTAGAGCTTTTGTCTTTTTATTTTAATCAATTATTTTATAAGCTCTTTTAATTTAATTTTCTCACTAAATTTTTTTCTAAAATAGTATTGCTTTTTGTTGTTAATTATTTTTCTTTTTTGGTAATAGATCTGTAATTGTTCCTTCTGCCATTTCTGCAGTAAATGCTGTGGTTTCGCTAAGAGTTGGGTGGGCGTGAATAGTAAGAGCAATATCTGTCATATCGGCACCCATTTCAATTGCTAGACAGGCCTCTGCAATCAATTCACCAGCATTAGTACCACAAATACCCATACCAATTAGGCGCTTAGTTCTTTTATCAAATAGTGCTTTTGATATGCCTTCTTTTCTGCCAATACTTAAACTTCTGCCGCTAGCAGCCCAAGGAAATACTCCTTTTTCATAATCTTTATTTTTTGCTTTAAGGTCATTTTCGGTTTCTCCGACCCAAGCTACTTCTGGATCTGTATAAGCTACTGAGGGAATGACTTTAGCATCAAAAAAGGATTTTTTGCCAGCAATTACTTCTGCTGCAATTTTAGCTTGGTGTACTGCTTTGTGTGCTAACATAGGTTGAGATACTATATCGCCAATAGCGAAAATATGGTCAATATTAGTTCTCATTTGATTATTAACTTTAATAAATCCGTATTCATCGACTTTAATTTTCGCATTTTCACAAGCTAATAATTTGCCGTTTGGACTTCTGCCAACTGATATTAATGCCTTGTCAAAAGTATCTTGTTTTGGGGCGTTTTGACCTTCAAAATCAACAACTAAGCCAGATTTTTCTGCTTTAACTTTAGTTACTTTAGTTTCTAAATAAATATTAGAGTATTGGGTTTTAATTTTTTTATATAAAGGATTTACAATATCTTTATCTGCGCCTTTGATTAGTTGATCTTGCATTTCAACAATGGTAATTTCTGAGCCAAGTGCATTGTATACTGTTGCCATTTCAAGTCCGATAATACCACCACCTACTACTAATAATTTTTTTGGGATGTCTTTTAATTCTAATGCACTTGTTGAATCCATAACCCTATTATCATCAAATGGAAATATTGGAGGCTTAATAACAGAGCTTCCTGTTGCTATTATGCAGTTTTTAAATTCAATTGTTTCTCCATTATCAAGAGTTAGATGATTACTATCTTTAAATTTAGCAGTAGCTGTTAAAACTTTAACTTTTCTAGCTTTAGCAAGTGCTAAAATACCATTGGTTAGTTTTGTTACTATACTATTTTTATTGTTACTAATATCAGTAAGATTAATTTTTGCTTTAGCAAAATCAATACCTATTTCTTTTGCATGTTCAACATGATTGATAATTTCTGCTGTATGCAATAAAGCCTTAGAAGGAATACAGCCAACATTTAAGCAAACACCGCCTAAGTTTTTATGCTTTTCAATTAGAATAGTTTCAATACCTAAGTCAGCCAAACGAAAAGCTGCACTATATCCACCTGGACCAGAGCCAATAACAACAACATTAGTTTTAATCATTTTGAGACCTTATCAATACTGTTTAAGTTTTTACTTAAATCAGTTATAAATCTTGCGCCACTTGCACCATCAATTACACGATGATCATAAGAAAGAGCAAGAGGAAGCATAAGCTTGGGAGCAAATTTTTTACCATCCCAAACAGGCTTTATTTGGCTACGAGCAACCCCTAGAATTGCAACTTCGGGAGCATTTACAATAGGGGTAAAATTAGTTCCTCCAATACCTCCAAGACTAGAAATAGTAAAACAACTACCGCTAATATCACTAATATTTAGAGCATTGTCTCTTGCTTTTTTTGATAATTTATCAAGCTCAGCTGCTAAATCTTGAATTGATTTTTGATCTGCATTTTTAATTACAGGAACTACTAAGCCATCTTTAGTATCAACTGCTATTCCAATATTAAAATATTTTTTTAAAATCAGTTTATCTCCATCAAGCGAAGAATTAAAACGATTATGTATTTTTAAGCAATTTATAACAGCTTTAATGATAAAAACTAAAGGAGTTAATTTAATGCCTTTAGCTTTTTGAGCTTGACGATAGTTTTCAATTTCATCAATATTAGCTTCATCAAATTGAGTTACATGCGGAATATTTAGCCAACAACTAGTTAAATGTTTGGCAGATAGTTTATTAATTCGTGATAGATTAATTGTTTCAATATCGCCAAACTTAGTAAAATCAACTTTAGCAATAGTTGGAATAGCGCTTGATTGATTTAGGACAATATTTTTAACAAATAATTTAAGATCTTGCTCTGTTATTCTATTTTTATTTCCAGTACCTGTTACTCTAGACAAAACAACGCCTAATTCACGTGCTAATTTACGAATTGATGGCGATGCATGCGAATCTTCTTTTTGGTTGTTTTTTTCTGTTTGAATTGGTTGATTAGTAGAATTATTAAGATTTTGAGTTGGTTTTTCAACTTGTTGTTCTTTTATTTTATTATCTTGTTCTGTTGCTTGATTATTATTTTTAGGTTGAAGAGTTAGGATTAAGTCATCTTTTGATATTTTATCCCCAATATTAAGTTTAATATTAGTAACTTTGCCAGCAATAGGTGATGGAATTTCCATTGAGGCTTTATCGCTTTCTATTGTTATGATGCCATCATCTGTATCTATCTCATCTCCTACTTTAACTAAAATTTCTATAACTTCTACTTCGTCAAAGTCACCAATATCTGGCACTATTATATTTTCAATGTTGGCTGTAGATTTAAGAATTGATGGTGATTTTTGTGAATCTTCTTTTTGGATGTTTTGTTCTGTTTGAGTTGTTTTTTCAGCTTGTTGTTTTGTTGTTTGACTATTATTTTTAGGTTGAAGAGTTAGGATTAAGTCATCTTTTGATATCTTATCCCCAATATTAAGTTTAATATTAGTAACTTTGCCAGCAATAGGTGATGGAATTTCCATTGAGGCTTTATCGCTTTCTATTGTTATGATGCCATCATCTGTATCTATCTCATCTCCTACTTTAACTAAAATTTCTATAACTTCTACTTCGTCAAAGTCACCAATATCTGGCACTATTATATTTTCAATGTTGGGCATATTCTGGTTTGTTTAAAATATTTTATTAATTATTATAAAATCAAATAAGTATAATGTTTTGTTTAAATTTTAATAGATTTAATTAAAATTATCGTATTTAAACATTTTAAATTGTAAGTATAATGAATCTTTTAAAGTAAAGCGGTTTTAATTTATTTTATTAATTATAAAATTTAATTTCTATTAAATATGCGTAAAACATTAAGTATTCATTTTATTAGTGCATTAGCTATTTTGATAGCAATATCATCCCCTTGGTTTGATTTAAGTGTATCTAATCATTCATTTGTAAAAACTTATATCGCTGGTATTGGAGTCGGAATATTAGCACTTACTATACTTTGGATGAAGAATTATGAAAAGAATACGATATTTAATTTAAGCTGGATTAAGCTTAGTTTATTAGTATTGTTTATCCTAGGAACTTTAAGTGTATTTTGGTCAAATAATGTTGATTTTACTATTACTAAATGGCTAATTTGGTTCACTATTTTGTGCTCGTTTTTTGTAGGTTATAACACTAATCTTGAAGAAAAAGATTTATTAAAGCTTTGCTGGGGATTACTTATTTCAATTTTTTTAATTGCAATTATTGGGATTTTGCAGTACTTATTTGATTTTAGTATATTTGGTTTAACTCAAGCTGTTAAGCCATCATCTACTTTTGGCAATAGGAACATGAGTACTCAACCTATCGTTCTTATAGCTCCTTTAGTTTTATTTTTACTTTTTTCTAGCAAAACAACCAATATTCAGGCTTGGATACTAAGTATTTCTACAGCTTTGATTTTTGCTTTCATTTTTTATACTAAAACTCGTTCTAGTTGGGTTAGTCTTATTGCTGAAGTTGTAGTAATAGCAGGTTTTTTGTTATTGAAGTATAAGAATTTAGGAGAGCTAATAAGCTGGAATAAACATAAAACTTTTGCATCAATAACTGGATTATTATTATTATTATTAATGCTTAATTTAACTAGTGGAGGATTTCAATTTACAATAGATGAACAAGTTGCCTCAACAGTCAAAGGGGCAGGCACTAGCGCTAGTGGTCGTTTTAATATTTGGTCAGTTGCTATTGAAATGATTAAAGAATCTCCAATATTTGGGACAGGGCTAGGAACTTGGTTTCATAATGAAGTTCAAGGAGGTTTTGGTAGTGTTAAAGTTAGCGGCTTTCAAAGAGTACATAATGATTTTTTAGAACTTGGGGTTGAATTAGGCATAGTTGGCATGTTGATATTTCTTGTTAGTACTGTATCTTTGGTTGTTGCTTGTATTAAAATTATTAACTTAGATAAAAAAACATATTCATTATTTTATTTCTTTATATTCGTTGCATTAACAGGATCATTTGTACAGATGCAATTCTCCTTTCCTTACCAATTAGCTATGCCAGCTTTTTTATTCGGCTTATATGCAGGGTTTATAACTAAAAGATCAGAGTTATTTATTAAGCCGTTGAAGGTAATTTCGTTTAAAGCAACAAAAGCTTATAAAGCATCTTTAAAGGGCGTTTTATTAGTAACTTTAATCGTAACTAGCATGCTCTATATTGAATGGATTCAAATGTATGGCAAATTGAATCAAATTAATAAAAGTAGACAGTTCGGACTTATAAGTAAAGCAGTAGATACTTCTGTTTATCATCTGGAAGTACAAAATATTTTAGGATTTATGTCACAAGCTTATTTGCAAATAGGTGACTTTGATTCTGCGATTAAAATTGAAGAAAATATTTTGAGATATTGGCCTAATGGATTTATAAGTTTAGGTAATTATGCATACTCATTATTGAATAGAAACCGTTATGGTGAAGCGTTAGATGTAGTAGATCATTTAAAAAAAGTTTCTCCAGAAGGGTTTAATACATCTAATTTGATTGAGCTAAAAATTTATCGCACTACCAATCAAACAGATGAATATGTTAAGGCTTTTAATGAGTTTTTGGCCAAAGATTCTTTAAGTAAAAAAGATTTTAGAACCTTATCAAGATTTGCTGTTAGTTCTGTGGCATCTGCAAAATATACTCCAACTTTGTATAAAAAATATATCAAAAAATATCCCGCAATGGATTGTGAAATTGAGAGCTCACTTGGATTTTATTACCTAAGATTTGAACCAAATTTAGACAAAATAAAAGCCCATTTAAACAAAACTAAAGAAGTACCTGGCTGCCTTGATAATGCTGTATTACAAAAATATAATGAAATATTGGCAAGTAATAAATAAATTGTTAATAATCTAATGATATTTTGAGCGCTTTTATAAAAACTAATTTTTTGTTTTTCATACTTGTTTATTTTTTATTCATTCCTAAAATAGCTGCGTTGGACGAAAAAGATTTCATTGGTTTAGTGCTATTAAAAAATGAATTATTTATTAGTGATGAGATAGATTTATTAATTAAACAAAAAAGAGTACAAAGCAGAAGGCAAGATTACTATGGTTGGCATTATGATTTAGAAGCTAAGTATGCTATTGAAAAATTAAATGCCGACAAAGACGTTAGAACATCATACTATACAAAATACCAATTAGAAGGGAAAAGGGAAGTTGCAATCAAGGCATCTACTTCATTTGAAAGCGGCGCTAGTTTTTATGTTAAATTTGGTAGAAAATTACCAACTAATAATTACGATAGATACAATAATTCTGGATATTATCGAGGAATTAATCTTGATCAGCAAAATAATGAATTGAAAGCTAGTCTTAATATACCATTACTTAAAAATAATGATGGAGGCTCAAACAAATTATATTATGATAACTCTATTCTTGATGAAAAGATTGAGGAACTACAACTATTAGAGAAAAAAGAAGATTTAGTTGAAGTCAAGTTATTAGAATTTATAAATTTAGTAACAACTATTAAGAAACTAAATACAGTTAAAAAGTATATTAGTGATTTTAAAAATGTTTTAGCAATAGTAAAAGATAGAAATTCAACAAAAAGTGATATAAATTTAGTAAACAATAAAATTTTATCAATATTAAGATTATTAAATACCCAAAAAGCAGAATTAGAAAGTGCTAAGTATGTTTTAAAAGATTATATTAATTTTTTTAAAATATCTATAGATGATATTCATTTTGGCACTAATAATGAAATTAAGTTAATTAATAATATTAGTAATTACATTAGTTTGCATAACAGAGATTTATTAATTTCAAAGCTTGATTTGAAAAAGAAAAAAACATATGTTAAGCGTTATGAAAATCAAAAATTAGCAGATTTAGATTTGAATATTAACTCAACTAGTACTAGAGATAAAGGAAATTATTCTTCTTATTCTTACTATAATAAAAATGATTTTGTTGTTAGTTTAGATTTTTCTTATCCATTAAATGGCTCTGCGACTAATGATTATAATTTATTAAAAGCAAGCTTAGAATACAGGAAAAAACTGCTTGACTATGAAGATGAAATTAATAAAAAACATACTAAAATAAAATTAGCCATCGATAAAATAAAGTCATTAATTAAAAATTTAGAATCTTATGAAAACCAGATAAGATTAACTGATATAAATACAGAATTAAAAAAATATTTAGCTGGAAATGGTGATATAAAATTTGTTATTAGCGAAATTGATGACTTTTACGAGCTTAAACTAAAATACCTTAGCGAAGAATTACTTTATCATTCAGAAAGAATAAAGTATAAATCTTTAATAGACAATTTACTACCAAAAAACAATGCCTTGCTTAAATGTAATTTTTGTTTGCATAATCAGTAATTAAGCCTTTGATATATGTTAAATGAATAAGAATAAGGATTTTTTTTATCAGGCTTTTTGCTGTCTTTACTAATTTGTTTAAATTTTGTTTTATCAAATTCTGGAAAATAAGTATCGCCATTAAATTCTTCGTTAATTTCTGTAATATATAATTTATTACATTTATTTATAGTTTGAGCATAAATAGCAGACCCGCCGATTATAAAGACTTCATCTTCATTTTTTAAATGATAAAGAGCTTTTTCAATATCGTTAAAAATTTGACAACTGTCATCAGCTATAAAATTATGATTTCTAGTTATAATTATATTTTTTCTATTAGGTAATGGTTTGCCTATAGATTGATAAGTGTTACGACCCATTATAATAGTTTTACCTAAAGTGATATTCTTAAAATTAATCAAATCAGCTGGAAGATGCCAAGGTAATTTATTTTTGCTGCCTATTAAACGATTTTTATCAGTTGCTACTATTATTGATAAATGCATTATCACCTCTTTTTTTTGTTAAATACAGCATATTGTATATAATGTACAATGCTATTAAATTAGTACTTTATTTTAATCAAATTAAAAAGTATATTTTAATAACATATTATAAAATTGCCTTAAAATAGCTTTCGTTGAAGTGCTTTTATATGCTACTTTGTTTTTGAACAAAATTAAATAAATATGTCGATTATTCTTGCATCATCTTCTCCTTTTAGAAAGGAGTTGTTAGCTAAATTAGGCTTAAAATTTTCTGTATATCATCCGAATATTGACGAATCCAAAAAAAATAAAGAGTTGCCAAAAGATTTAGTTTACAGATTAGCACAAGAAAAAGCCTATGAAGTAGCAAAACATAAAAGTGGATTAATCATTGCTTCAGATCAAATTATGGTTTTAGAAAATAAAATTATTAATAAACCTAATAATCATAATAATGCTGTTGAGCAATTACAATTTAGCTCTGGGAAAACAGCTACTTTTTTTACTAGTTTGGCACTTTTAAATACAATTAATCGCAATATACAAACAAATATATCCGAATTTAGCGTAACTTTTAGAAAATTAACTTCTATTAAAATTAATAATTATCTTAAAAGAGAAAAACCTTACAACTGTGCGGGAAGTTTTAAATCAGAAGGACTTGGTATTAGTTTAGTTAAAAACCTTAAAGGAGATGATCCAAATGCCTTAATTGGCTTGCCATTAATTAAGCTTATAACAATGCTTGAAAATGAAGGTGTTGATATCTTATAAAACTTAAAATGCAGCATATTTATAAGGCAAAGCAAAAAAGCTATTGGGGCTCTTTACATGGTAGTTCTAAGTATTTAGAAATTATAGAGTTTGCAAAACAAAAGGAGCAGCCATTATTAGTTATTGCAAATGATGTTGCGCATTATAACGATTTATGCGAATCTTTTAGTTTTTATGGTGATAATTTACCTATTTTGAAATTTGATGATTGTGAAGTATTAGCATTTGATCATTTTTCTCCTCATCCTAATATTACTGCAAGTAGGATAAAAACATTAGCTAGTTTAAAAAATTTAACACAAGGAATTGTTGTAACCACGCTAGAATCTTTAGTTAAGCGTTTATGCCCAATTCAATTTATTGAACAAAATAGTTTTACGATAAGAGTTGGTAACGAAATAAATACTAAAAATTTTATAGATAAATTATTAAAAATTGGATATATAAGAGTTACAAATGTGATGGAGTCTGGAGAGTTTAGTATTAAAGGTTCAATCATTGATTTATATCCAATTGGGGCCGAATTACCTTATCGCATTGACTTATTTGATGTGATTATTGATTCTATTAGAGTTTTTGATGTATTAACCAAACGCTCTATTAAAAATATAGAGCAAATATCGCTTCTACCAGCAAAAGAATTTGCAATTAATACTAATAGTATTGAGCTTTTTAAAGATAACTATGTTGATATTTTTGGCAATAAAAATGATTTTGTTTTCAAGCAAGTTTGTGATTCTCGTTTGTTTCCAGGAATTGAATTTTATTTACCATTATTTTTTACTAGTACTAATACTTTATTTGATTATTTAAATAAAGATTTTATTGTTATTACTCATGCTGGATTTAATAAAGTGGCAGATGTGGTATTTGCCAATATAGAAGACAGGTATCAAAAAGTAAGTAGCGATATAGAACGAAAGCCTTTGCCAATTTACAAAGTGTTTATTACTAAAGATAAATTATTTTCTTATATTAAGCAACAAGGACAAGTTGTTGTTAGTTCTGCAAAAATTCCACCTAATAAAAATGGGGTAAATTTTGCTATAAAACTTCTGCCACCATTACAAATAAAAACACAAAACAAAAAACCTTTAGATGGTTTATTAAGATTTATTGAAACATTTAATCGTAGAATTTTAATAGTTTGTGAATCTAATAGTAGAAAAAGTATCTTAATAGAGTTGCTAACAGATAACGGCTTTAAGCCAAAAAGTGTAAAAAAATGGCATGAATTTATTGATATTAATGATAGCTTATGTATTGTTAATGATAGTTTAAATGAAGGGTTTTTAGCTAAAGATATTGCAGTTATAACTGATAAAAATTTATTTGGCTCTGATATTGTTAATCAGCAAGCAAGAACAAAAAATAAACATAGCGATATTTCTGAAAGAATCAAAAGCCTAATAGAGATTAAAATTGGCGATGCTGTTGTTCATGAAAAATATGGGGTTGGTCGTTATTTAGGATTAGAAACACATAATTTTGATGATTTGCCTCAAGATTTTTTAATCTTAAAATATGCTAATAACGCTAAATTAATGGTACCTATAACATCACTTGATACTATTTTTCGTTATTCTGGGCATTCTTTAGAGAATGCTCCACTTCATAAATTAGGAACTAGCCAATGGAATAAGGCAAAGAGAAAAGCTTGTGAAGATTTACATGATGTTGCATCAGAATTATTAGAAATTTATGCTAAACGCCAAGCTCAAAATGGCTTTGCTTTTCCAGAACCTAGTGATGATTATTCATTATTTGTATCAAATTTTAAATTTGAAGAAACCACTGATCAAATTAAAACTATGACAGAAGTATTAAACGATATGCAATCTTCTAAGCCTATGGATAGATTAGTGTGTGGAGATGTTGGTTTTGGTAAAACCGAAATCGCAATGAGAGCTGCATTTTTAGCTGTTGATGCCGGAAAACAAGTGGCAATATTGGTACCAACTACTTTATTATCAAGTCAACATTATCAATCTTTTGTTGATCGCTTTATTGATTATCCAATTAAGATAGAGTCTTTTTCTCGCTTTAAAACAAGTAGACAACAAACACAAATTAAAAATGAATTAAGTACAGGAAAAATTGATATTGTAATTGGCACTCATAAGCTAATTCAAAATGATATTAAGTATCATAATTTAGGCTTAATAATAATTGATGAAGAGCATAGGTTTGGGGTTAAGCAAAAAGAAACATTAAAAAAACTAAGAGGTAAAAGCGATATTTTAACTATGACCGCTACTCCAATTCCTCGCACTCTAAATATGGCATTAGGTTATTTAAGAGATCTTTCTGTTATTGCAACTCCACCTAAAGATCGTAGTGCAATCCAAACTTTTGTCCATGAATGGTCTGATGAAATAATTAAAGAGGCTTGTTTAAGAGAATTGCATCGTAATGGACAAATATTTGTTTTACATAATAATATTGAAACAATTAATAGCATATTAGAGAAATTTAAATTATTAATGCCAAATGTAAACATAAGTGTTGCTCATGGCAGAATGCCAGCTCGTGAATTAGAAGATATTATGAGTCGTTTTTATCATGGATATTTTCAAATATTAGTCGCTACAACTATTATTGAAACAGGTATTGATATACCAAACGCTAATACTATAATTATCAATGATGCTCAAAATTTTGGTTTATCGCAACTTCATCAGTTACGCGGAAGAGTAGGAAGATCACATCATAGAGCATATGCTTATTTAATTGTTAAAAACCGCAATTTTTTAAGCAAAGATGCTAAAAAAAGATTAGATGCAATTGAGTCATTAGATAAGTTAGGATCTGGATTTATGTTGGCTAATTATGATTTAGAAATCCGTGGTGCTGGCGATTTACTTGGAGAAAAGCAATCAGGAAAAATAAATGAGATTGGTTTTAGTTTATATAATGATTTACTTAAACGGACTATAGCAGCTATTGTTGCAGGGGAAAAAATTAATCAAGATGACATAATAAGTCAAGAAGTACATATTGACACAGGAATTCCTTGCCTGATTCCAAGTACTTACATTCGTGATGTACATGACAGGTTAATATTGTATAAAAGAATTGCAAATGCTAAAGATTTTTCAACTTTAAGAGAATTACAAATTGAAATGATAGATATTTTTGGTAGTTTATTAGATCCTATTAAAAATTTATTCGCTATTAGCAAAGTTAAAATTATTGCACAAGAAAATGGAGTGGAAAAAATTATTATTTATGACGATAGGGTAATAATTACTTTTAAAGAAAATAGCAATATTAAAGTAGATAAAATAATTGAGCTTGTGCAAGCAAAGCCTAATCAATATCAGATTAAAAAACAAAATAAGTTTATTTATAAAAAAGAAATGCCAAAAAATATTAAGCGCATTGATATAGTTGAAAATTTACTAATAAGACTAATTAATAGGTAATTTTTTAATAAGTATTATTTAAATAATGTCGTTTTGTATTGTTTTAGATAAATATCTTCAATCATATTCAAATCAAAATAATGATTTTGAGGGCCGACACTTTCTACTTTAATAGAGCCTAAAATGCTTGCTAATTGAGCAGTTGTTTGCCAGTCAAGTTTATTTATTATGCCATATAATAAGCCAGCTCGATAAGCATCACCACAACCTGTAGGATCTTTAACGCAATTTGCTTTTACTGGAGATATTTCAATAGCTTTGCCATCAACATAAAGCAAAGAGCCATTGTCACCTTTGGTAACAATTAATGCTGTTACTTTAGAAGCTATAGTTTTTATATCTAATTTAGTTTTTTCTTGTAGTATTTTAGATTCATACTCATTTAAAATTATGTAGCTTGATTGTTGAATAAATAGCATTAATTCTTCTTTTGTAAACATTGGTATTCCTTGTCCGGGATCAAATACAAATGGAATATTAGCTTTTGTAAATTGTGCTGCATGTTCTAGCATGCCTTGATAACCATCAGGAGATATAATTCCAATATCAACATTATTTAAATCATTAATATTGTTTGTATGCGAAAAATCCATTGCTCCTGGATGAAATAGAATAATTTGATTATTAGATATATCAGTAGCAATAAAGGCTTGTGCGGTATATGAATTATCTATAATTTTGATATATTTGCTATTGATATTTTGTTTTTTCATCCATTTTAAGTAGGGGTTAAAATCTTCACCTACAGTTGCCATAGGTACAGCATCTATTTTAAGTAAATTCAAATTATAAGCGATATTGCCAGCACAGCCGCCAAATTCTTTACGCATATTTGGTACTAAAAAAGATATATTTAGCATATTTAAATTATCTGGCAATATATGATTATCAAATTTATCATCGAATTTCATAATATTATCAAAGGCGTATGAGCCACAAATTAGTACTTTTTTTTCTATTTTTTTCATTTTCTTAATATTTTAAATTTGTTGTAATATGCTAATTCCTGCAATTCCTTGAGCACCAATTTTAACAGCTTTATCTAAATCTTTAAGCTCCATTCCTCCTAATAAATAAGCAGGTATATTAATTAATTTTATTATTTCTTTTGCCTTATCCCAGCCAATAGGATTTGTTGGATGAGTTTTGGTAAATTTAATCGAAGATATGACTATAAAATCAGCGCCTAGTTCTTGAGCTTTAATAGCTTCTTTTAAGTTATGAGTAGATGCACCTAAAAGTAAATTATAAGAACAAGGTCTTGTTTTGAGTTTAAGCATTTCATTAGTGGTAATATGCCATCCATCACAGCAAGTTTTAGAAAATGTTTTATTTGGAGTGTTAAGAATTAATTTTACATTGTTTTGTTGGCATTTTTTATATAATAATTTTATAAAACCTTCTTCAACATTAACTTTACTACGAAATTGGAGCATATTTATATTTGCTAGAATTTGTTTTTCAAATTGTAAATCTATTTTAAAACTTTTGTAATTAGCAATAAAATATTTATTTGCTAGATTAATATAAGTAATGAAAAATTTCATAGTAGGTAAAAGCTTGTAGTTTTTTAAATCTTCAATTTTTACCCAAGCTATTTCTTGTTGCTCCATACTTTTAACATTATTTTTATAATTAATTACATTGTAAGCGTTTAATATAATTACTCTATCTTGATATTTTTGAATAATAGTTTTGTAAAAATTTACATTAGTAACTTTTATCCCTAACTCTTCGTATAGTTCTCTTTTAAGGGCTGTTATTTTAGTTTCATTATCTTCAATTTTACCTCCCGGTAATTCCCAAAAACCTCCCATAAATTGCGACTTTTTACGCTTTGTAATCAGTATTTTTTGTTCTTGATTTTTTAGTATAGCTACAGTTACTTTAAAAGTCTTCATTATGTTTTAACTTAAATGTAAAATCTACAATTTGTTTTTATCATTTATCTTGTTTTGCACTTAAAAGAAAAAATTAAAAAGATTAAACCTTATAGCTATATGCTTAAAGATAGTTTAATCGGTATTGAAAAAGAAGGGCTAAGAGTATCTGATAGTGGATCAATAGCGAATACTAAACATCCATACGCACTGGGGTCTGCCCTTACTAATCCTTATATAACTACTGATTTTTCTGAATCATTAGTTGAGTTAGTAACTCCACCTTTAAGAAGCTCTCAAGCCTTAGCTTTTTTAGCAAAAACTCAGCAGTATTTATACCATAATTTAGCTAATAATGAAAGTTTTTGGACTGCTAGCATGCCTTGCATCATAAATGGCAAAACTAATATTCCTATTGCAAAATATGGGACATCAAACCACGGCAAAATGAAGTACGTTTATAGGCTTGGACTTGCTAATCGCTATGGTTATACAATGCAATCAATTGCTGGTATCCATTTTAATTATTCATATTCTAAGGATTTTTTTAGCAAATATAAATCAATTATTCAACCTAAAGCAGATATTAGAGATTTTATTGACAATAACTATATGGCTCTATCTCGTAATATTATTCGTTATGGTTGGATTATTTTTTATTTGTTTGGGGCTTCAAGCGCGATTTGTAAATCATTTGTAAAAGGCAGTAAACATGATTCCCTTGTAGAGTTTGATGATAATAGTTTGTACGGAGTTTACGCTACTTCATTAAGAATGGGAGATATTGGTTATCAAGATATTAAAAATAAAACTACCGCTAATTATGATAATCTTAATAGTTATATTCAAAGCTTGAAATACAGCATGGAAACATCTTGTTATGATTATGAGTTAATTGGATTGAAAAAATCTGGTGAGTATCAACAACTTAATACTAATATTTTACAAATTGAAAATGAATATTATTCTGCTGTTAGACCTAAGCCAACTTATGTTTTTAATCAAAAACCACTAGATACTTTAAAGGAAAACGGCATAAGTTATATAGAGTTACGTTCACTTGATATTAATTCTTTAAATCCTATTGGTATTGATCAAGCTCAAATTAATTTTTTAGAAATTTTTATATTATTTTGCTTGCTCACAGAATCTCCGCCTATAACAAAAACAGAACAAGAAGAGATTAATAATATAAATAGATTAGTTGCACATAAAGGAAGATTAAAAAGCTTGATGGTTAAATATCAAAATCAAGAAGTTTTATTGAAAAAATTAGGATTGACTATAATTGATAAGGTTAAATTATGCGCAGAATTATTTAGTTTAGAAACACAACATTCTATTAAGGATATAATTAAGCGTATGGATAACCCTGATCTTACTCCTTCTGCTATTATCTTAAGACAGATGAGAGAAAATAATCAAGGATTTTTTGATTATATAAATAGCTTGTCTAAAAAATATAAAGCCGATTTCCTTAAGCAGAAAATAGATAAAAAACATTTTAAATATATGGATGAAAATGCTATAACTTCTCACTTAAAACAGGCAAAAATGGAACAAGAAAATAATTTGAGTTTTGATAATTTTTTAGCCAACTACTTTAATAAATAATTAAATGCAAAATCAAACTACAATTTGTGCATTATCAAGCGCATTAGGTCGTGGAAGTATTGGGGTTGTAAGAGTTTCTGGAGATCTTTGTAGTGAAATTGCAAAACAAGTACTAAGACATACTCCCAAAGATCGTTTTGCCCATTATGGATCATTTTTTGCTAAAAATGGGGTTGAGATTGACAAAGGTTTAGCTATATTTTTTCAAAAACCTAATTCTTTTACTGGAGAAGATGTAATTGAATTTCAATGTCATGGAGGTATTTTTGTTATTCATTCTTTATTAAATACTATTATTGAACTTGGAGCTGTAGCCGCAGAACCGGGAGAATTTTCAAAGCGTGCATTTTTAAATGGTAAGATGGATTTATTGCAAGCAGAAGCAGTTGCAGATATTATAAATGCAAGCTCTGAACAATCAGCTCGTTCTGCACTTAAATCTTTGTCTGGGGATTTTTCTAAACAGATAAACTCATTAACTAAAGAATTAATTCAAGTTAGGGTTTTTATTGAATCTGAGATTGATTTTTCAGATGAAGATATTGATTCTTTACAATCAAGTAAAACTAAATCAAAAATTGAAAAAATAAAAGATAAGATTGAAATAATTTTAAAAGATGCCACCAAAGGTGCAGTTTTAAGAGAAGGATTAACTATAGTTATTACTGGTGAGCCTAATGTTGGTAAATCATCTTTAATGAATAGATTAACCAAAAATTCAAATGCTATTGTTACCGATATAGCTGGGACAACGCGTGACTTAATAAAAGACACTATTAATATAAATGGCATTCCATTGAATATTATTGATACTGCTGGATTACGCTATAGCACTGATAAAATTGAGCAAGAAGGTATAAAAAGAGCCCATACTGCGATTAATAATGCTGATTTAATTCTTTTAGTATTTGATGCTAAAAAAACCATACCAGATTTATCAATTATGCCACCTAATATTGCCAATGAGAAATTATTATTGATTAAAAATAAAATAGATTTAACTTGTGAAAAAGCTAGCATTAATGTAGTGGAAGGTAAAAAACAATTATCATTATCTGCTAAGGAAAATATAGGGATTGATTTGTTAACTGATGAATTAGTTAAAATTGTTAATTTAACTGATACAGGACAAGGTGTTTTACTAGCAAGGAAAAGACATCTTGATGCTTTGAATGCTTCTCTTTTATCAATTGTTTGTACACTTAAACAATTAGAAAATAATGCTATTGAGTTAGCAGCAGAAGATTTGCGCCAAGCAGCAAAATATTTAGGTTCAATTACTGGAGAATTCTCATCAGATGATTTATTAGGAGAGATTTTTTCTACTTTTTGTATTGGGAAATAGATCTTGTAATGATTAACAAAAATAATACTAATTTATCTGGGTCGTTATATGGTATTTTTGCCACATTATTATGGGGATCATATCCATTGTGGTATAAGCCTTTAGAGGCTATTGGCTCTTGGGAATTGTTAGCTTGGCGTGTAGTTTGGTCGCAATTATTATTGTTTGTTATTGTTCTTATTATAAAAAGAAACAAAATTAAGCCATTTTTGCGACAAGTAGTTTGGAAAAATATCATAATAATGGCAGTTATTTTAGCTGTTTGGTGGTTTATTTATATTTATGGAATATTAAGCAATAGGATTTTAGAGGTTTCTTTAGGTTATTTTTTAAGCCCAATTATGAGTATTTTAGTATCTCAAATAGTTTTTAAAGAAAAAACTAATAGGATTCAAAAAATATCTATATTTTTATCAATATGCTCAGTTGTTATTATGATATTTGCTCTGTTAGATGATTTTGCATTTCCTTGGATTGCTATCACTATAGGTTTTTGCTTTTGTTTTTATGGTATTTTCAAAAAATCTGTTAAAGGAGATATAATTATCACTCAATCATTTGAAATGTTATTTTTGTTGCCTTTTGCAGTTATTTTTTTATTTTGGTTGCAAACAAGCAATATTGCTAGTGTTAATTGGTCTAGCCTATCTCAAGTATTGCTTCTTATATCTACTGGAATTATAAGCGTATTTCCGTTCTGGTGGTACAATATAGCGGCTAAAAAATTAACTGTTTTATCCCTTAGTTTTTTGCAATTTATTCCACCTAGCTTTAGTTTTTTACTAGGAGTTTTTGTATATCAAGAGTCATTAGGCTTATATAAAATAATATCTTTTTCCCTAATTTGGATTGCAATATTACTATTAATATACAATAGCATAAATGTATATAAAATTAGTAAAAAATCCACAGTATAAATTAGTAATAAAATTAATTAGATTTTTTAATAATTAGTAATGATTAAAGAATTTAAAATTTCCAAATAAATTTATAATTATTTTGATGTTTTGTTAACTTTTTGTTGCCAAAATATAAGTCCCTGGGTATTTAAATTAACATCATTAGTTAATTTTTTCTTGGCTAAATCAAGATTTTTTATTCCCATTTTAGTAAGTGATTGTAGCAAATATTCCATTATCAAGTTCGAAATTACTTGTTCTTTGTTTTCTTTATTGTAATTTTCTACAGCTATATTACTCATTATTTTTATACTTTGTTTTAGTTGATTGACAACTTTTTCTGTAGGGTTAATGATTCCAAAATGAGTAAGACAAATAAATCTAGGATTATAACTCATAATCTTATCAATGCTTTTTAACATGGCTTTTGGATTAAATTGTACTGGAGTTGTGGTTGGGAAAATAAATATATTATTTTCAATATCGAACTCACGGTAAGAAACCCCAAAAGTATCACCAGTAAAGATTGATTGACTAGTTTTATCCCAGATACAAAAATGATGGTTAGCATGTCCTTTAGTATCAATAAAATGTAGTTTTCTGCCAGCTAAATTAATTTGAAAATTATCATCAGCTTCAATTACTCTTGAGCTACAAATAGGTATTATATTGCCATATAATTCATTAAATAATTTTTCTCCATATACCGCTTTTGTTCCAGTAATTAATTTACTTGGATCTATCATATGTTTTGCGCCTTGTGGATGTATAATTAAGCTAGCATTTGGACAAAGTTGCATTAATTTACCTGCTCCACCTGCATGATCTAAATGTACATGAGTAGGAATAATATATTTGACATTATTAAAACTTAGTTCTTGTTTTGACAAGTATTGTTCGATAACAGGTATACTGTGAGAAGTTCCAGTTTCTATAATAGCAACTTCTTTATTTTGTATTATTAAATATATAGCAGCTACGGCTTTTTCTATGTAGTAAGAATCTATTAAATGAATACCTTGTACTATTTTTTTCATATATTTAAAACTTAAAATCAGATGAAGTTATATTTTATAATACAAAAATTTTCTAATACAAATATTAGAATTTAATAAAATTACCATATACCATTATTTCCTTAGTTTAAATATTATAGTACACTACAAATGAATAAACCCAAGCCTATTTATGAAAATGAATATCTATATGCTCTTATTACTTCGTTACCTATAGTAGCTGGATATTTTACTGTTAGTTTTGTATTTGGTATTAGTAGTATTAATCTTGGATTACCTATTTGGTTTGCTACAACTATCTCTATCTTGGTTTATGGAGGATCTGCACAATTTGTATTTTTAGCTTTATTTATTGCTGGAGCTAACATTTTAACACTAGTAGTTACAGTATTTTTTGTCAATCTTAGGTATATGATGATGTCTATTTACATGTCTAGTGTATTTGATAAAATAGGATTGCATGGCATATTTAGATGGCTTTATGGGCATGGATTAACTGATGAATCTTTTGCATTTCATAGTGCTGTAAAAGCTAAAGATTTAACTGCTAAATATTTTTTATCATTTAATTTTTTATGCTATTTAGGATGGGTTTTAGGTTCTTTATTAGGCTCTTTATTAGCATTAAAGTTTAAGGCATTTAACTTAATACAGTTAGAATATTCTTTAATTGCAATGATGCTTTATGTGTTAGTAATAATTACAAATGATAAATTAAAAATAATTGTAGCTTTAGTAACTATTATTGCTATGATTTGTCTTTCACTAATCTATGAATCTAATTTTAATATATTTTTAGCAACATTTATTGGTTGTGGAACTGGATTATGGCTGAAGAAAAAACTTTAATAATTGCTATATTATTAGCAAGCATTTTGACTTATTTAATAAGAGCCTTGCCTTTACAAATTAGCACAAAAAATTGGCCAGAATGGATAAAATCTAGCTTGGAATTTCTGCCGGTAGCTATTATTTCTGCAGTTATAATTCCTAGTATTGTTATTGATGGTTATAAGTCAAATTTTACTAATGCTGAATTTATAACTACAATATTTGCTATTATTGTAGCGATTTACAGTAAAAGTCTTATTATTACTATATTATTGTCATTATTATTTTTAATGTTGGTCGATAACTATTTATTTTAATTTGTTTGAGATTTAAATTTATAAAATTAATATAATATTTCTCTTTTTTGCCTATCTATAAACATCTATTTATCAGTGTTTAAAGCACTATTTTATTTTTTTTAAAAAATATCAAATTATTCTCTTGACTAACTATATTTTGCAAGTATAATTCGCTCTCTTATGACTATTAAATATTTAGTAGTTGCTCTTTAAAAATTATATCAAACAACTTGTGTGGGTACTTGTGCAAGAAATTGTGCAGTGCACATAAAAAAAGAAGCAAAAAAGCTTTTAAAAAAATTGAACGCAAAGCTTACTATTTTTTTAGTAATGCCAATGTTCTAAAAAGTCAAAGATTAAACTGAAGAGTTTGATCCTGGCTCAGATTGAACGCTGGCGGTATGCTTAACACATGCAAGTCGAACGGAAACGATACTAGCTTGCTAGTAGGCGTCGAGTGGCGAACGGGTGAGTAACGCGTAGGAATCTACCTGATAGTGGGGGATAGCCCGAAGAAATTCGGATTAATATCGCATAATCTCTATGGAGTAAAGTGGGGGACTTTCGAGCCTCACGCTATCAGATGAGCCTGCGTAAGATTAGCTTGTTGGTGAGGTAAAGGCTCACCAAGGCGACGATCTTTAGCTGGTCTGAGAGGATGATCAGCCACACTGGGACTGAGACACGGCCCAGACTCCTACGGGAGGCAGCAGTGGGGAATATTGGACAATGGGCGCAAGCCTGATCCAGCAATACCGCGTGTGTGAAGAAGGCCTTAGGGTTGTAAAGCACTTTCAATTGTGAAGAAAAGCTCAGTGATAATACCACTGAGCCTTGACGTTAACTTTATAAGAAGCACCGGCTAACTCCGTGCCAGCAGCCGCGGTAATACGGAGGGTGCGAGCGTTAATCGGAATTACTGGGCGTAAAGCGTGCGTAGGTTGTTTATTAAGTCAGATGTGAAATCCCTAAGCTTAACTTAGGAACTGCATTTGAAACTGGTAAACTAGAGTATAGTAGAGGAAAGTAGAATTTCTGGTGTAGCGGTGGAATGCGTAGATATCAGAAGGAATATCAATGGCGAAGGCATCTTTCTGGACTAATACTGACACTGAGGTACGAAAGCGTGGGTAGCAAACAGGATTAGATACCCTGGTAGTCCATGCCGTAAACTATGATAACTAGCCGTTATAAGGGTTACCTTTTAGTGGCGAAGCTAACGCGTTAAGTTATCCGCCTGGGGAGTACGGCCGCAAGGCTAAAACTCAAAGGAATTGACGGGGACCCGCACAAGCGGTGGAGCATGTGGTTTAATTCGATGCAACGCGAAAAACCTTACCTGGTCTTGACATACTAAGAACTTTTCAGAAATGAATCGGTGCCTTCGGGAGCTTAGATACAGGTGCTGCATGGCTGTCGTCAGCTCGTGTCGTGAGATGTTGGGTTAAGTCC
>CAKMYR010000006.1 GCA_929200175.1 uncultured Gammaproteobacteria bacterium | reverse complement strand
GGATCTATAGTATTTTTTTCTAAATTTATATCTATGTTTTTTTTAATTTTTTTACCTGACTTCTCTAAATATTTATAGCTATGAGCTTTTAAAGTATCCCCTGATAAACTAAATATTGATTCAGCTTGTACTTGATAATTTTTAAATATTTTTGCAATACCAACAGTTTCTGTTTTAGACTTATAATGATATTTGTCACCTTGTTTTTTTAGGATTCTTTGCTCTTTTCCAATTTCCATCCCAGCAGACAATGAGTAGGTTGCAGTATGTAATTTAATAGCCAAAGATGGTAAAGATAAAAGCGATAATGTGATTATAGTTAAGCAAAAATTAATATATCTTTTCATCATAAATTTTTTAATATTTTTTTAATTGCTAATGGATATAAAATATGTTCTTCAATTAATACTTTTTTTGCTAAAGTCTTAAAATCATCATTTTTTTCAATCTTAATTGACTTTTGCATTATTATTCTACCAGAATCTACTTGATTTGTAACAAAATGCACGCTGGCTCCATGTATTTTTTCGCCTGCTTCAAGTGCTCGTTTATGAGTATTAAGTCCTTTAAATTTTGGCAAAAGAGATGGATGGATATTAATAATTTTGTCTTTAAATTGATTAATAAAGCCAGCACTTAAAATATACATAAATCCAGCGAGGATTATCAAAGTTGGTTTAATTTTATTAATTATTTCAGCTAGTTTTTGTTCAAATTGGAATTTTGATTCAAACTTATTATTTTCAATAATTTCAGTCTTAATATTATTTTTTTTTGCTCTTTCAATACCATAAGCATTTTTTTTATTACTAATTACACAATCAATTTTTATTCCAATATCATTAGCGTTATCAATAATTGATTGTAAATTTGAGCCATAACCAGATATTAAAACAACAACACTATATAACAATTTGACTTCCTTTATTTTCACCAATTCTGCCTATTATCCAAGCTTTTTCTCCTAGTTTATTAATATAATCAACAACTTTTTGGCTTTGTTGTTTTGGTAATATTATTACCATTCCAACCCCACAATTAAATACATTATGCATTTCTTCTATTTCAATATTTCCTTTTTCTTGTAAAAATTGAAATATTGCTGGTAATTCCCAAGAATTAGTATCAATTATTGCAGCTAATTCTTTTGGAATAACTCTAGGGATATTTTCTATAAGCCCACCACCAGTTATATGCGAAATAGCATGAATTGAAAATTTTTCTATAATTGAAAGTATTAATTTAACATATATTTTAGTAGGATTAATAAGGCTTTTTAGTAGTTTTCCATCTATATTTTCTAATTCATTATAGTCATTTAAAATTTTTTTAATCAGAGAATATCCGTTTGAATGAGAGCCAGAAGAAGCTAAGGCAACAATACTATCTCCTTTTTCAATTTTAGAGCCATCTATTATTTTATTTTTATCAACAATGCCAACACAAAAACCAGCAAGATCATATTCATTGCCTGAATAAATGCCCGGCATCTCAGCAGTTTCTCCACCTATTAATGCGCAGTTTGATTGTTTACAGCCATTAGCTATACCTTTTATTACATCAAGAGCTATTTCAGATTCTAGTTTACTAGTAGCATAATAATCTAAAAAGAATAAAGGTTCTGCTCCTTGAACTATAATATCATTAACACACATAGCGACTAAATCTATGCCGATAGTGCTGTGATCACCTAATCTGTTTGCCAACTTTAGTTTAGTGCCTACTCCATCAGTGCTAGATACTAAAACAGGATTTTTGTATTTTTTATTTGCTAATTCAAACATAGCGCCAAAACCGCCAATAGAAGACAAAACACCTTCTCTAAAAGTTGATTTAGCTATAGGTTTAATGTTATCAACCAGTTCATTGCCTTTGGCAATATCCACTCCTGATTTTATGTAATTGAATGATGACATTTAATTTTCCAGTATAATGATTTAATTTTATATAATATATAGTTAGCGTGCCCTTTAGTTTTTCTAATTTACCTAATCTTATATCAGTTTTACGCATTATTTTAACAGTGCCAATAATAATAGCATTATTAAATAATAATTATTTTTTAGCACTTGTTTTATTTTTAATCGCAGGATTAACTGATGCAATAGATGGCTGGATTGCTAAATACTTTAAATTGCAAAGCAGACTAGGCTCTATTATTGATCCAATAGCAGATAAGCTATTATTGGTCGGTACTTTTATGACGCTTTCAATTGTTGGTTTATTGCCTTGGTGGCTGTTTAGCATTATACTTATTAGAGATATAATTATTATTTTAGGTACTAAATATTTTTATTTGCAAAATCAACAACAAGATGTTTTATTAACTCCATCTAATTTATCTAAAATTAATACAATACTACAGATTTTTTTAATTATTTTTTTATTAGTTAATCAAATTTATCCAGCTATAGACAAATGGAAAACTGTAATTATTATTTCAACTATGACTGCAACATTGTTAAGTGGAGTTGATTATATTTGGATTGTCTTAAAAAAAATTACAAGCCGACAAAAACATTAATGAATCAACTAGATTTACCAATTTTGTTAAATTCAAAAATGTTGTTAAGTAATTTTGTTGGCACCGATAATAAGCAAGTAGCTGATTTTATAAATAGTCTATTTAATCAAAAAAAATCATGTTTAGTTTATATTTACGGTGGCAAATCTAGCGGCAAAACTCATTTATTACAAGGGTCTGTATTTAAAGCAGTAGCCAAAAACTTAAAAGCTGCGTATATTGATCCTAAACAAGAGATATCAAATAAAACAATACCTAAACTTGATTCATTTGATTGGGTGTGCTTTGATAATATTGATTATTTAAATTTAACTCAACAATACGAGTTGTTTGAAATTTTTAATAAAATAAAACTTTCATCTACCAAGTTGATTGTTAGCGCCCAAGATTTACCTAATAATTTAAATTTTTTTAAAGATTTGAAAACTAGGTTATCTTCTACATTTATGTTTTCTTTAACAGCTTTAAGTGATTACGATAAAATAAATGTTCTTGAAAGCAAAATGCGAGATAGAAACTTAAAAGTAGATAAAAATATTTATAGTTATTTATTCAAACATTATTCAAGAGATTTAACAGAATTATTAGATTTTATTGACAAATTAGATAAAATTTCACTACAACAAAAAAATAAAATTAATATTAAGCTAGCTAAACAATTTTTGTGATTAATAATTTATTTTTAACATAATAATCTAAGTTGTGTTAAAGTTTTGGTTTTATCTAATAGTTTATTTATACTCATGGAATACTTGCCTATTTTTGTTGATATTAATAAAAAGTCTTGCCTAGTAGTAGGCGCAGGAGATATTGCGTATAGGAAAATTAATTTATTATTAAAAGCTAAAGCATCAGTTGTTTGTGTCGCAAAAAAATGTGGAATACAAGTTAGAGAATTAGCTAATAATAATAAAATTCAATATATTGAAAAACCTTTTTCCAAAGAAGATATTAAGGACAAAGCATTAATTATTGCTGCAACTAATAAAGATGTTTTAAATACTGAAATTGCCAAGCTAGCTAAAAAAAATAATATTTTAGTTAATGTTGTTGATAGTCCAGATTTATGCTCATTTATAATGCCATCTATAGTTGATAGATCGCCAATTGTAATTGCTATTTCTTCATCTGCAAAAGCCCCAGTTCTAGCGCGTTTAATACGAGCAAAACTAGAAAGCACTATTCCTAATGCCTATGGTAAATTAGCGCAATTAGTTGGAGATTTTAGAGAAATTGTTAAAAATAAGTTTGTTAATGCTAAAGATAGGCGTTATTTTTGGGAAAAAACCTTATCAGGAGTTGTTGCTGAAAAAGTCTTTATTGGTAAAACTAATGAAGCTAAAGCTATTCTTAAAAAACAAATTAATGATATTGAGTTTAGCGAAATAGGAGAAGTTTATTTAATTGGAGCAGGACCAGGAGATCCAGATTTATTAACTTTTAAGGCGCTTCGGTTAATGCAGCAAGCTGATGTAGTATTATATGACAGGCTAGTATTTAAGCCTATACTTGAATTAGTAAGGCGTGATGCAGAATTAATTTATGTAGGTAAAAAGCCAAACAATCATAGTATTAATCAAGATGGTATTAATTCATTATTAGTTAATTTATCTAAACAAGGCAAAAGAGTTTGTCGTCTTAAAGGTGGAGATCCATTTATTTTTGGCAGAGGCGGAGAAGAAATTGAAACTCTAGCAGAAAATAATATTCCATTTCAAGTTGTGCCCGGTATTACAGCTGCTCTAGGTTGTTCTGCATATTCTGGGATTCCGCTAACACATAGAGATTATTCACAGTCTTGTCGCTTTGTTACAGGGCATTTAAAGAATAATGATATAAACTTACCATGGCACGAATTAGCAAAAGAGCAACAAACTATTATATTTTATATGGCATTAAATGGTTGTAAAAATTTATCTAAACAACTGATAAAACACGGCATGGCTAAAGATATGCCAGTTGCTTTAATTGAAAAAGGAACAACTCCAGAACATAAAGTCTATGTTACTACCTTAGCTAAATTACCCAATTTAGTTGATAACAAAACCATCCATGCCCCAACTTTGTTAATAGTAGGCAATGTTGTTAAGCTAAGAGAAAAACTTAATTGGTTTGATTAATTTTAATTAAAGCTATACACAAGATTAACGCTTAATTCTTGATCATATGGAAAATAACTTTGGTATTCGCTTTGAGCTTTACCGGTAGTTTTTGAAAATAAAATATTAAACAAAATATTGTCATTTACATTGTAATTTAATTCAATATTATTTATTGCTGATAAATCCTTAGCTATTCGTTGACTAAAACTAACATTATATTTTTCAGTTATTGGTGTACTTAAACGAATAAAATAATAATTTTGTCTTAATCCTCTTGGGCTAACTAAAGAAAAATCCCAAGCTAAATTTTTACTAGCTGGCAAGGGAAGATTTTTATGATTATTGATTAATGATTTATAAGTATCCCACTCATTATCATTCATCCCTCTTTTGTCATAATTTGCCTCTATGATTATGTCAAGATTATTATTTGTTGTATATTGTAATCCTAACATTAGTCTTGGATAATTCTTGCCGTCATTATTTCTATATTGACCTATTGGATTAGTTGTAGCAATTAGATTTGGATTATTATTTACTATACCAAGATGAGTTGCTAGTGTTGTCCCTTTACGAGTAAAAAAAGATCCATAAACCTTTAAATTATCACCAATAATTGAGCGAACCCCAGCTCCTATTCCTAATTCACTACCTTCTTTTTTATGTGTTATTATGCTTAAATCACTATTTTGATTTAGAATATAATTAAACCTAATAGCGCTAGAATTATAGCCATAACCTAAAACCGAATTAAGCTTATTATCATCGTTATTGGTATAAAAATTAATGCTGTTGCCATTTTCAAAATTATAATTCATTAAAACAGCATTTATCCCCGGTAACGGCAATAAAGAGTTTGTTTTATAATAAGGATCAGTAACTGTAAGAGGATTAAAGGCATATCCAATTTGCCAATTTTCAATAAATTTACCAACACGAAAGCTTAAATTATCATTTAAGTCAAAATCTACATACATAGAATTTATAGATAATTTATTTTCTTTATCTTTATAGTTTAAATCATATATAAGCTGTGAAATATTACCATTAAGGTTAATATCATAGACTAAATTGTTTTGCAATGAACTATCTATTGCTTCGTGTGTCCAAATATCAGAAAGATTAGTTTTAGTATGATTTGCAAGTATATTTATCTCATCAATAATTTTTGCACTTGCTGCTTCAACTATAAATAGACAAATAATTAAAGCATATTTTTTCATAAAATTAAATTTTGCCTTTCATTCCTGAGCTAGTAAAAAAGCGTTTTGATAATTTTTTCTTCTCAATCTTTAAAATACTCATTACAGTTTTTTTATTATTTATTTTAGGATCGGTGTAAGTAATATTATTAATTAAATTATCTTTGAGCGAATAATGGATAATTTTGTAAATTTTGCCACTAGCTAGGTATGCATCAGCCTTAATAGGATAGTGTTTATCTTTATCAATCCATAAATGAATTTTTGTATAGGTTGATTTTTTGCTTTTAGAATTTAGCTCTAATACAATAGTATCTTGCTCTTCTCTTAATATTTTAGCATTGTAATCATCAGAAAATTTTAATGAAGCTAAATCACCATAAGAAGCCTGCCCTAATAAGCGCTGAATTGGCGTAATACGAATAGCTCTAGAAGATTTTTTAACTGCTACATACATGCCCTTATTGCTTAATAAAACACGGTTTCCTTTACTAGCTCCAGAAATAATTAATACTAAACTTTCACCATTATGATGATAAACTTCGTATTTGTCATTTCCGGTAGCTGAATTATCTTTATATGCCGTAATTGAAATATCCATTTTTGTACTCAAATAAGGTGAGCGATATTTATCAACTGCTTCTAATAATAACTTTTCTGAATTTGCAAGTATAGTGCTTGAAAATAAAAATAATAGTAAAAATTTTAAATAATTAGACATAATTTAATTGATCAACAACTTTTTTCCTTAAGGCTTTGCTAATAGGCAAATAAGAAGCAAGCATAGCTAATATAGAAGAGCCAAAAGCAATAATTAATGTAGAATTTATAGTTAGCATAAATATTAGCGGATATCCTTGCGAGCGACCAGGTGGAGGTGGCATCATATAGCCTGATTGACTGACAGTAAAAGCTATTATAAAGCCTAACAATGAACCGATTAAAGTACCACTAAAACCTATAATTAATCCTTCAAATATAAAGTTTAATTTAATATCTTTTTTGGTAATTCCAAATGCTCTTAAAGTGCCAATTTCTTGCATTCTCTCATTAACTGATGTTGTCATAACATTATTAATTGATAACAAAGACAATATCAACAATATTGTAGTCATTACTGTAAATATGCTATAGTATATATTTTCAACAGAGCGAAAATAAGGCGCTAATTGATACCAAGTTCTAACTCCTACATCATCACTAATTATATTTTTTATTTCTGGCAATACTTTTTCTGTAGCATCTAAATTTTCTAGTTGTACTACAATTCTACTTACCTTTTCTGTTAGCATTAATTCTTGGGCAAGTGCTAATGGAGTTTTTAGCTCAATAAGATTAGTATCAGGGATGCCAGAATCATAAATACCTTTTACTATTACATCAATTGCATTAATACTTCCATAAATAGTAGTAGACAATAAAGTTATATTATCTCCAATATTTGCTTGTAATTTACTTGCCAAGCCTTTAGCTAATAATACTTGATAAGGATTTTTATCAGTATTTCTTAAGGTATTACCACTAATAATAGATTCTAATAGACTACGGCTTTGCAACAGCTTTTCTTTTTTATTTTCAAGCCCAGTGCCAGAAAATATTGTTGATATTTCACCATTAGAGGCGATTCCAGAAAACAATAAGCGCTTCATCGCCCGTTTTACATCTTTATTTTTTTCCAAATCAACAATTAATTCATCGGCTTTTTTATTGCTCATTCCAAATTCTAATGGAGTAGATTCAAAGCTTTCCCATAGTCTATTGTCAGCAATTTGCATATTGCCCAAGCCGCCGTTGACAATATTATTAGATAAACCAAAGAAAGTAAAATTAATATAGCCATAAGACAATAATAATGATGAAGTTATTATAGCTACTGTAGAAATAGCAACTATAGAGCGACGATGATTTCTAAGTACATTACGCCAAGCTATTTTAAACCATTCAATCATTTAACTAGTCTCCCATCTTTAATTTTTATAATGGTGTTTACTTGATTTAGTAGTTTTTCATCATGGGTTGAGAATAAAAACACGCAACCTAAATCTTGATTTAATTTTTGCATTAATTCAATTATATTAAGAGCAGTAGTTGAATCTAGGTTAGCTGTAGGCTCATCTGCAAGTACTAGTTTTGCATTTCTCATTAAGGCTCTAGCTATCGCAACTCTTTGTTGTTGGCCTCCAGAAAGCTGATTAGGAAAATTATCTTTTTTATCTATTAATCCTACTTGCTCTAATAAATGTTCAGCTTTTTCCTTTCTTTCTTTGCTAGATTTAATGCTGTATAAGGATGATATTTGTAAATTTTCGGTAGCAGTTAGTACTGGTAGTAAATTAAAATTTTGAAAAATAAAACCTAAATCATTAGAGCGTAATAGATTTATTTGATTAGAGTTATTATGATCAACAAGATTACCGTCAAAATAATATTTCCCTGTTGTAGCAGTGTCAATTAAACCAATAATATTAAGCAATGTACTTTTGCCAGAGCCACTAGGTCCAGAAATAGCGATAAAAGAATACTTATCAATTTCAAGATCTACTTCATCAACAGCGGTAACAGATATATCTCCGTTATTAAAAACTTTACTAATATTTTCAAGTTTAATTAGCATAAAGTTTATCTGATGCTAAATACTATACTTTTTCCTTCTTCAGGTAGTGAAAATTTTGCTTCTTCAAATTTTGGAGCGGAAAATGCTCTTCTAGCATCATTAGAAAAACCATAAGGCTCTTTAGGTTTTCCAAAAAAATACCTATCCATTTTATTGTTAAGATTTTTATCTTGATAGGCTGCTATTGCATAATTTCCAGCAGGCAGTGATACATTAAGTGATACCTCTCCTTCTTGAGCAGGAATTGAAATTCCTTTAATAGGAGAGTCTTCAACAAAATTATCAGAACTTTCTTCACCATATACAGCAACCATAATATTGCCTTTATTATCATCGATAGTATCAATTGTTATTTCAAGGTTAGCCGCCATAATTTTAAAAGACATAAAAATAAGTGTTATTACTAGTGTTATGATTTTCATTTTGTGATATTTAAAAGTTATAATCGCTAATTATAACTAAAATTATTTTATTTTGTAAAACTTCTAACGAATTTCTACTTCAAGAATCATCATGAAAAATATTATATTTTTTACTATATTTATAACTATATGTCCTTATGTTTCTTCCAATCAAAAAACTGATTGGCAACAAGATTTATTAATATACAAAACTAATTTAGAAAAAATGCATCCTAGCTTATATGATTATATTTCTAAGCCACAATTCAAAGCAGAATTTAATAAAATTTACAATCAAGAAGTAGACACTATTGAACAGGCATTTATTCAATTATCAAAATTAAATGCTAAGATTGGAGATGGACACGCTGATATTATATTGCCTGAAGGTTTTTTTGGTTTTATTGCCGAAACTAAAAAAATTATTCCAGTAAAAATAAACATCAAAGATAATGATATCTACGCTAAAAATTTAGTTGATGAAAAATTTTTAGGAAAAATTTTTAGTATAAATGATAAAAAACCTAATGATATTTTAAAGGATATGCGCGATATTATTTCTTCTGATGCTAATAATATCTATTTTAAAAATAATAAAATTAAAGAAAATTTTGCGCTTTATTACTACTTATTATATGGCGAAACTAATGATTTTATTTTTAAATATTTAAGTACTAAAGATTCATCAATTAAAACTAAAAAAATACCTGCTAAATATGGAAAAGATATCTTTGATGATGAAATTTTGTCATATACAGGTAAAAAAATTAATGATGATACTTTCTTATTAGATATTGATATTTTTATTTTTGAAAATCAGCAAAATTTTGAAAATTTTCTAAGTGATACTTTTAAAAAATTAAAAAAAGATAAAAAAATTAAAAAAATAATAATTGATGTTCAAGATAATCCTGGCGGCTTAAGAGAAAATGCAATTTTATTGTATAGTTATTTAACTGATAAGCCCTTTAAACAAAGAATACAAACCAAAATTATTAGTAACAAAGTTAATACTAATAATTTAATTAATATGGACCCAGAAGATGTTATAGATCTTCAGAGCTATTTAAATGATATATATGGAAAATCTTTGTCAAATAAAAATGATCATTTGCAATATTTAATGCTGCCAAATAAAAATAATTGGAATAAAGAAATTGAAGTATTAATGAATGGTGGCACATTTTCTGCTGGTTGTGAGTTTGCTTTATTAGCGAAGAATAATCCAAAAATTAAGTTAACTGGAAAACCATGTGGATTAAATTATTATCAACACAACGGCGATATTAATTTGGTTTATGAATTACCTAATTCAAAATTAATTATGGCTTTTTCTATGGTTAAAATTTTGCATTTTGTTAATGATAAAAGTGTGGATAAAAATTCTGTAGTTATCCCAGATGAGGTTGTTAAATAAATTTTATTTTTTAATTTTTTGCTCAATATCATATAATTTTTTATTGATTTGTTTAAGTAAATTGTCGCGATCTTTTGCTTGACTAATATTCATTTTTTCAATGATAATACCAATCATCATATTTAAAAAAACAAAAGCATTAAAAAAGATAAATGATAAATAATATATCCAGCTCCATTTATGTTGTTGCATAGTTTCGTACATTACATCAGTCCAGTCTTCAAAAGTAATTACCCTAAAAAGAGTGAGCATAGAAATAGTAATATTGCCCCATAATTCACTATTAATATCTGCAAACAGAAAACTACCAACTGTGGCGTAAATATAAAATAAAATAAACATCATAAGAACCACATATCCCATAGAAGGCAGAGCTTTTATTAGTGCTGTTACAAGTTTTCTTAGCTCTGGAATCGCAGAGACTAGCCTTAAAACTCTAAATATTCTAATTAATCTAGCAAGTAGTATAAATTCACTCTCATTAATAGGAATTAGGCTAATGGTTACTATTAAAAAATCAAAGAGATTCCAGCCATTTTTAAAAAATGTTAATTTGTGTTGCCAGGATAAAAATCTAAGAACAATTTCTGTTAAGAAGAATAAAGTAACAGCAGTGTCTAAATACTCTAAAACTATCAAATAGTTATGATTAATATTATATGTTTTTGCTCCAATAAGTAGCGAGGATAAAATTATAACGGCAATAACCAAGCTTTCAAATAATTTATTGTTATGCAGTGATATTAGTTTGTCATTAATTTTTTCAAGCATTTTAAAGTAACAAAAGGTTAAAAATAAATATTCTATCTTGGTAAATTATAATATTGTTTGAGCGCACAGATAAATTTTTCACAATAATGTATAAGTATTAAGGTTTATTATTTTAGGTATAATCACAGATTTTGCGGGAGTGGTGGAATTGGTAGACACGCTGGATTTAGGTTCCAGTGTCAAAAGACGTGAGAGTTCGAGTCTCTCCTTCCGCACCAATTAAAACAATAACTTATTTAAATACTTAAAGAGTTTGTTTTTGCCTGTTTTATTTACTATAATTAATCCATAAAATCATTAGGAAATGGTATAGTGTTACATCATTTATTTATTGCGTACTATTAAATTATAATTATAGCAATGCAAACCATCATTCAACATAGTAATGATTTAAAAATAGCTAAACATATTGCCAATTATTATGATTTTGATATGACTTTATATGATAGTCATATTCGTTTTTATTTAAATCAAAAAATCAATCTTAATAACTTAAGGCAAAAATATAAAATAGATTTTAATTATCTTCCAAATCATTTTGATTTTCAAAAAACTGCATTGTTTATTAGCGATATGGATTCAACCTTGATTAATATTGAGTGTATTGATGAAATTGCTAGTTTTATTGGACTTAAGCCACAGGTGTCAAAAATCACCGCTAAAGCTATGTTAGGTGAAATAGATTTTGATTCTGCATTGATAGAACGAGTAAAGTTATTAAAAGGACTAGATTATGGTGTGCTTGAGAAAGTTTACAACCAAAAACTAAGATTAAATATCGGAGCTAGAGAATTAATTAAATTTTTTAAAAATAAAAATATTAAAACTGCAGTAGTTTCTGGAGGATTTACATATTTTACTGATATGATAGCAAAAAATATTGGACTTGATTATTCTAAAGCTAATTTTTTAAAAGTAAAAGATAAAATATTAACAGGAGAGATAGAAGGAAAAATTATCAACGCTAAAGCAAAACAAGATTTTTTGTTAGAGTTATGTAACAAAAATAATATATCTACTAAAAGAGTAATTGCAATTGGCGATGGGGATAATGACTTACTTATGTTAAATGAAGCAGGATTATCAGTTGCCTATCATGCTAAACCTAAAGTAATTGATAGCGCTGATATTATTATTAATTTTGGTGGTTTAGATAAAATAATGGATTTTTTTACGGAATAAGAATATGTTAGCGGAAATAGGTCATTTTGCATTAATTCTAGCTTTGGTATTTGCTTTGTTGCAAGTTTTTTTACCAAGTTTTGCATTTATTAGTAATAATTATTTATTATCCAGATTATCTAAGCCTTTAGTTTGGATTCATTTTTTTTGGATTTTAGTATCTTTTTTGCTTTTAATATACGCTTTTCTTATAGATGATTTTTCTGTTAAATATGTAGCGCATAATTCTAATACCGAATTACCTACAATGTTTAAATTATCAGCAACTTGGGGAGCACATGAAGGCTCTTTATTATTATGGGTATTGGTTTTAGCTATTTGGAGTGTTGCGGTATCTATATTTTCTAAATCTTTACCTAAAGAAATATTAAATCATATTATTATTATTTTAGGCATAGTTAGTGTTGGATTTTTATCTCTTTTATTATTTACTTCAAACCCTTTTGAGCGTTTAAATATTGTTCCAATTCAAGGCGTAGAATTAAATCCATTATTACAAGACTTTGGTTTAATTGTACATCCCCCATTGCTTTATATAGGTTATGTTGGTATGGCAGTGCCATTTGCTTTTGTTCTATCAGCATTAATTCGTGGTAAATTTGATTCCACTTGGCTTAGATGGTCGCGTCCTTGGACTTTGACGGCTTGGGCTTTTTTAACTTTAGGAATTACATTAGGAAGCTGGTGGGCTTATTATGAATTAGGATGGGGTGGCTGGTGGTTCTGGGATCCAGTTGAAAATGCTTCATTTATGCCATGGTTAACAGCTACAGCATTAGTCCATTCATTAAGCGTAAGTGAAAAAAGAGGGGCTTTTAAACATTGGACTGTTTTATTGGCTATTGCTAGTTTTGCCTTAAGTTTATTAGGGGCTTTTTTAGTTAGATCAGGTGTTTTAACATCAGTTCATTCTTTTGCATCTAATCCAACTATAGGTTTATTTATTTTGATATTTTTAGCTATTATTGTTGGGGGTTCATTATTATTGTATGTATTAAGATTAAAATTTATGGATAGCAAAAATAAATTTTCTTTGTTATCACGCGAAAGCGGCTTGCTTATTAATAATATTTTTTTAGTGGCTGCTTTTTTTGTGGTCTTTTTGGGCACATTATATCCATTATTATTAGAAATGTTAGATATTGCAAAAGTTTCTGTTGGTAAGCCTTATTTTGACATAGTATTTTCATCTATTGTCGCCCCAATGTTTTTTATTATGGCTATTAGTATATTTTTTCGATGGAAACAAGATAATTTTGCTAGATTATTTAAAAAATTAAAAATTATTTGGATTGTTAACTTATTGATATTTATATTAGGTATATATTTATTGGATAATATTTTTGTATTGTTAGCTTTAATGATATTTTGTTGGATAACTGTACATTCTTTAGTATTGTTTATTCAGCGCTTTACAAAAGGATTAATTAATAGATCTTTTCTTGGCATGATAGTAGCTCATATTGGGATTGCTATTTTAGTTTTAGGAGCAACTGTTACTAGTCAATTTAGTGAAGAAAAAGATATTAAGATGGATATTAATAACTCAATTAATTTAGCTGGATATAATTTTACTTTCAAAGGTGCAGAAGAATTTAGCAAAGAAAATTATGGTGGACATAAGGGTAATATTGAAGTTACTCGTAATCAAAACCAAATAATATTAGAGCCAGAAAAACGATATTACTCTACTGCGGTTATGACTGAAGCTGCCATTGATGCTGGGTTTTTTAGAGATATTTATGTAGTATTAGGCGAGCAATTAGAAAACGATGCCTGGAGTTTAAGAATACATTATAAGCCTTTTGTTAGAATGATATGGTTAGGTGGCATCTTTATTATAATAGGAGCTTTATTAGCTGTATTTGATAGACGTTATAGATTAAAAATAAATCATAAATAATTAATGGATATTTATATTTTATATATTTTGTTTGCAATTATGATTGCTGCTTCTTTAATTTGGCTAGCATGGTATTTATATCATCCGCTTAAAGATAATTCATTAGATATAGAAAAATCTAATACTTTAATTGATGAACAAAAAAAACAAGAATTACAAGCAGATTTACAGCTAAATTTAATCGATCCAAACCAATTTGATAATGCTAAGAATGATATTACAAAAAATTCTAATTCTAATCTTAACCCTACTGATACTTATCAAAAAAAAGTTAAGAAAAAACCTATTTATATTATCGGATTTCTTGTTATTTTCATAATAACATCATCATTTGGTTTTTATAAAATTTTATCTAATTACGAGCCAGTTAATAAAGCACAAGATAATATTAAACAATATACTATTATAGAAAATTATTTAGCAGAAAATCCACAAGACGCTTTAGCATGGCATGCTCTTGCTATTATTTATTCAGATCTAAATGAGCAAGATAAAGCAATTCAAGCTTATGAAAAATCATATCAATTAGATTCACAGAATCAAGAATTATTAACAGAATACGCAGCTATTCTTGCAAGTAATACTAATACCTTATCTGGACGCCCTATTGAGCTAATTAATCAAGCTTTAGAAATTAATCCATATTCACCTGATGCTTTATACTTAGCTGGCATTCATGCAGTTAGCCTAAGAGATTTTAATTCAGCACAATCATTTTGGCAGCGCTCTTTATCTTTATTGCCAGCAGATAGCCAATACAAACAAGTAGTAAAAAATTTATTGAATGAATTGTCTCAAATGATTAAAGAAGAAGAGATTAACCATAAAGAAGATGGACTTGACTATAAGGATAATTTTATTACTATAAAAGTTACTTTTTCAGATGAAATTTTATCTTCAAGAAGTCAAAATGATTATGTAATGATTTATGTTAAAGCTGATAAAAAAACCCCAATGCCAATAGCAATTAAAAAAATAAAACTTAAAGATTTTTCAAATGAAGTAGTTTTAAAAGATATTGATTCAATTATCCCAAGTAGAAAACTTTCACAATTTAAAAAAGTTATTGCAGTTGCTAGAATTAGTAAAACCGGCAATGCTATCAAACAAGAAGATGATATAGAGGTAATAAGTGATATCATACATGTTGAAAAAAATCCTATAATTAATTTGGAGTTTAAATAAAAATGAGTGATGTACTAGAGTTAGCAAAAGATTTAATTCAAATAGATTCTGTTACCCCTAATGATAATGGTTGTCAGACTATTATTGCAAACAGATTAGAGAAAATTGGATTTAACATAAATCATTTAAAGTTTGGCCAAGTTGATAATTTATGGGCAATGCAAGGCAATAATGGTAAAGTTTTTGTTTTTGCTGGACATACTGATGTTGTGCCAGTGGGCGATGTTAAGAGCTGGCATACAAATCCATTTAATCCAGAGGTAAAAGAAGGAATTTTATATGGTAGAGGCGCTGCAGATATGAAAGGATCTTTAGCAGCTATGGTTATTGCTACCGAAAGATTTATTAAAGATTTTCCTCAACATAAAGGAAAAATTGGATTTTTAATAACATCAGATGAAGAAGGCCCTGCTATAGATGGCACTATAAAGGTCGCACATTATTTAAAAGACAAAGGGCAAAATGTAGATTATTGCTTAGTTGGTGAACCATCTTCAGTTAATGAATTAGCAGATTTTGTTAAAAATGGACGCCGTGGTTCATTAAATGCAAGATTAAAAATTATTGGCAAGCAAGGTCATATAGCTTACCCTCATCTTGCTAAAAACCCCATTCATTTATCTTTACCGGCATTAAATGATTTATGTAATGAATTATGGGATGAAGGTAATGATTATTTCCCAGCTACTAGTTTTCAAATATCTAATATCAATGCTGGAGTAGGGGCGACTAATGTTATCCCCGAAGATATTGAAATAGATTTTAATTTTAGATATTCAACCCAAGTTACTGCTGAAGAACTAAAAACCAGAACCTTAAATATATTAAATAAATATAATTTAAATTACAAAATAGATTGGCATAATTCTGGCAATCCTTTTTTAACTTCATCTGGTAAATTAATAAAAAGTTGTCTTGAAGCAATTAAATCTGTCAAAAATATTAATGCAGAATTATCAACTTCTGGCGGTACTTCTGATGGCAGATTTATCGTTCCAATATTAAATTCAGAATTAGTTGAATTAGGCCATTTAAATGCTACTATTCACCAAGTAAATGAGTGTGTTAAAGTTAAAGATTTGGAAGATTTGACTGATATTTATTATCAGATTTTAAAAAAAATATTGGTTTAAAACTATGAAATTTGAAGTTATTACTCTTTTTCCAGATATGTTTAAAGCAATTAAAGAAGAAGGTGTAATTGCAAGAGCAATTAATAAATCTATCCTATCTATTAATACTTGGCAATTAAGAGATTTTAGTGATAATAAACATAATAATATTGATGATAAGCCTTATGGTGGCGGGGCTGGTATGGTTATGCAAGTTAAGCCAATTCGTGATTGTATTAATAAAATCAAACAAGCTAATCCCAATACTAAAGTTATATATCTTTCACCCCAAGGAGAAAAATTTAATCATAAAATCGCCAACAAATTATCAAATATTGATTCAATCACTTTACTTTGTGGCCGTTATGAAGGTATAGATGAGCGGGTAATAGAAAAAGATATAGATATGGAAATATCAATTGGAGATTATATTATTAGTGGTGGAGAGTTAGCCGCTATGGTATTAATTGATGCTATAGGAAGGCAAGTATCAGAAGTGTTAGGTAATAAAGATTCTTTAAATGATTCATTTACCAATGGTTTGCTTAATTTTCCTCAATATACTCGCCCTCAACAAATAGACGGACAAAAAGTGCCAGAAGTTTTATTAAGTGGCAATACAGCCAGCATTAATCATTGGAGATTGCAACAATCTATCAAAAGAACAAAACAAAAACGAAAAGACATTTTAGCTTTAAAAGATGAAAAATAACTATAAGGTTTTAAAAATTATAAAACAATCTTTAGTTGTTTGTTAAGTTTGCTATAATGTTCGTGATTAAATTTATTTGAAAATAAATGACAAATTATCGTTTAACTGGCTCTATGGTAGCCTTAATAACTCCCATGCTTGAAGATGGTTCAATTGATTTTGATTGTTTGCAATCTTTAGTTGAATTTCATATTGATTCTGGCACAAAAGCTATTGTCTCAGTTGGCACAACAGGAGAAAGCGCTACACTAGATAATGATGAGCATATAGAAGTAGTTAAAAAAACAGTTAAATTTGCTAATAATCGTATTGCTGTTATTGCTGGAACTGGCGCTAATTCTACTACTGAGGCAATTGAATTAACAAGCCTTGCTAAAGATGCCGGAGCCAATGCTTGTTTATTGGTAACTCCTTATTATAATAAGCCAACCCAAGAAGGACTTTATCAGCATTATAAAACTATAGCAGAGTCAGTTGATATTAATCAAATTTTGTATAATGTACCTACAAGAACAGCTGTTGATTTATCAGTTGATACTATTAAACGCCTTGCATCGATTGAAAAAATAATAGGCGTTAAAGATGCTACTGGCGATCTTGATATAGCTAGAGAGATTGTTGCAAAATGTCCTAAAGATTTTTTATTATATAGTGGAGATGATTATACTGCAGTTGATTTTATTTTAGCAGGAGGGCATGGAGGTATTTCAGTAACTGCAAATGTCGTACCTAAAATGATAGCAAAAGTTTATAATATGGCTCTTAATGGTGATTCTGATATGGCTATAAAAACAAATAAAAAATTAAATAACCTTAATAAAAATTTATTCATAGAATCTAATCCAATTCCTGTTAAATGGGCATTATATAGAATGAATAAATGCAAAAGCGGTATTAGATTACCACTTACTAAGTTATCAAAAGAGTATCAGTCTATTGTGGAAGATGATTTACTATCACTTGGATTAATTTGATTTAAGGCATGATTATTAGATTATTTATATTATTTTTTGTATTACAGTTAGCTAGCTGCTCTTCTTCTGTTAGCAATAATAAACAAACTGCTAATGAAAATAAAGAATTAGGCGATAGGGCAATTAATTATTATGAAAACAGAACAGTAAGTTCTATTGAAGTCCCGCCAGATTTAACTAAACCAAACATCCAAGAAGATTTTGACTTAAGTCCTTATTTAGGTAATATTAATCAAAATAGTATTAGCTTTAATGAAAAAACCAATGATAGCGATACTTTAATATCAAAAAATCAAAACGATATTAAAGTTATAAGATCAGGTCAAAGAAGATGGCTAGTTGTAGATAGACCAAAAGAAGAAGTTTGGGATGCTGCTGATGGTTTTTTAAAAAGTAATGGATTTATTATAAAAAAATCTAATAAAAATATAGGAGTAATGGAAACAAATTTTTTAAAAAATGTTCCAGATATTCCTGCAAACTCATTAGGATTCATTCGTAAAACTTTTAAAAATATTTTAAAAGCTAAATACGCCTTACCTACAGTTGATAAATATAGAATTAGAATAGAGCCTATTAATGATGGCAAATCTTCAGAAGTATATTTATCTCTTTTTTCTATGGCAGAAGTTAAAGATAAAGAAAGCACTATTTGGCAAGCTATAGAAAAAGATGAAATTTTAGAAACAGAAATGTTATATACGCTAATGTTATATTTAGGTAGTGATAAAAATAGCGCAAAAAGTAAAATTCTAGCATCTAAAGACATAAAACAAGATACAATCAAAATTCTTAGTCATATCAATGGCTATAATAAATTATCTTTGTCACTAAATAAAAACGATACTTGGAGAAGTTTAAATTGGGCATTCAATCAACTAGAAGTTGATGTAGAAGACAAAGATTTTAAAGAAGGTAGTTTTTATGTAGTTTTTACCAAAGAAAAGAAAAAGGGTTTTCTAGGACTATTTGGTGAAAAGGAAGAGAAAAAAGTATTTTTAATTCTTTTGGAACAAACAGGACCTAAAACTACCGAAGTCTACTTTATAAATTTTGCACAAGAAAATACCCCAGAAATTATTGAATTTGGAAATAAATTTTTATCTGATATTGCTAAACAATTTTAAATGTGGAATTATCTTCATCAATTGTAAACAAAATTATTAACAAGCAAATTAATTTAGATGATTTAACTAATGATGATTTAGCCAAATTTTGTCAAATAGCAAACCTAAAATACAGAGATGGAAATCCTATTATAAGTGATGAAGATTATGATTTCATCTATTTACCAGCTTTAAAAAAAAGAGTTCCAGACCATTTTTTATTTAAGTACATAGAGCCAGAAGGAGCAGGATTTTCCAAAGAGAAAATTCTATTACCTGATGTTATGCTATCGATTGATAAAGCATATTCATTTGCGCAAATTTTAAAATGGATAGAAAGATTAAAAAAAACCTCAAGTGAAATTAATTTAAACCACAAAGACATTCAAATAAAAGCTACCCCTAAATTAGATGGATTTGCAGCCTTTGATGATGGTAATCGTCTTTATACTAGAGGAGACGGTAAAAAAGGTAGTGATATATCGAGAGTTTTTGATAGAGGCTTAAATATTTACAATGATTCTGCCCGTGGACAAGGGCCTGGAGAAATCGTTGTTAAAAAAACTTATTTTGAAAAATATTTATCTGATAATTTTGAGCATCCTCGTAATTTTCAAGCAAGTTTAATTAAAGAAAAATCATTAAATAAACAAATAAAAAAAGTTATTACCGAAAAAGCAGCTCTTTTTGTGCCATTTTCTCAACTCCCATTTTTATCAGGAGATATTCAATATTTAACTAATAATTTTGAAAATATCGTAACCGAAGTATTAGCTATGGTTGATTTTGATATTGATGGAGTAGTTTTTGAAGTAACTAATAAAGATTTAAAAAATAAAATTGGATCAAATCGTAAATTTCATCGTTGGCAAATTGCCTTTAAAGAGAATAAATCAAAAGCTAAAGTTAATGTAATTGGGATTACTCCCCAAGTAGGGCGTACTGGAAAAATTACCCCAGTAGCAGAATTAGAGCCAATTATATTAAGTGGAGCTAAAATTGAAAGAGCAACCAGCCATCATTATGGAATGGTTAAAAATCAAGGTTTAGGAAAAGGAAGTGTAATTGAATTAACACGCTCTGGATTAGTTATTCCAAAAATAAATAAAGTATTAAAGCCTGTATTAGCAGATATTCCAAAATTATGCCCAAGCTGTCAAACTATTTTAGTTTGGGATTCTGATTTTTTAATATGTACTAATCATAAAAAATGCCCTGCACAAATTATTGCTAAAATAGAATATTTTTTTAAAGTACTTGCTAATAATGATGGTTTTGGTAATGCTACTTTTAAAAAACTTTATGAAAATAATATCCATAAAGTTTCTCAAATTTATGAACTAAATGAAAATGATTTTAAGAAAATTGGTTTTGGTGATAAAACCAGTGCTAATCTTGTTAATCAGCTAGAGAGATCTAAAAAAGAGCAAATAGAAGACTGGAGATTTTTAGCAGCTTTTGGTATTACTAGAATGGGAACAGGCAATTGTGAAAATCTATTAAAAACATACCCTTTAGACCAAATTTTTGATCTTGATATAGAAAAAATCGCTAATATTGAAGGGTTCGCAATGATTACCGCACAAAGTATTTTTGATGGTTTAAAACAAATTAAAGATGAGTTTTATTTATTAAAAAAATATAATTTTAATTTAGAAATTACAGATTCAAACAAACAAAAGTTAGATTCAAATAATGCCTTATTTGGTAAAAAAATAGTTTTCACTGGCAAAATGAATATAACTAGAAACGAGATGAAAAAACAAGCAAAATCGGTATCTATTAAAATTTTAGATAATGTAAATTCTAAAACAGATTTTTTAGTAGTTGGAGATAAACCAAGCCAAAACAAAGTTGCAAAAGCTAAAAAATATAAAATTCCTATAATGACAGAACAAAATTATTTATCTAATATGAACTTATAAAAATAAAACTTTATAATTTATAAATAAATCAATGAAGTTAAATTTTATTGCACCTTTTGTTTTTTGATATTTTTAAACAAAGGCGCAATCAATATAGCAATTTCAAATAATAAATAGACAGGTACTGCTATTAGTGTTTGCGAAATAATATCAGGCGGAGTAAGCAGCATTCCTAATATAAAAGCGCCAATAATTATATAAGGACGATTTTTTTTTATTTTTTCTACACTAGTAACTCCAGAAATAATCAGCAATAAAGTCGCCACCGGCACTTCAAAAGCCACCCCAAATGCAAATGATACTTTTAGAATAAAACTTAAGTAATATTGAATATCAGGAGTAAAGTCAACAACATGTGGACTTATGGTCGCTAAAAACTTAAAAATAACCGGAAAAACCACATAAAAAGAAAATATTAAGCCAGTATAAAATAAAAAAGTTGAAGATATTACTAAAGGCAGAATCATTTGTCGTTCATGTTTATATAGTGCTGGAGCAACAAACGACCAAATTTGATATAACAAATAGGGTATTGCTATATATATTGCAAAAATTAAAGACATCTTAAGAGGAGTTAAAAATGGCGATATTACACCTATTGCGATTATATTTTTATCTTCTGGCAATACATCAATTATAGGCCTAGCTATAAAAATATAAATTTCGTTTGCAAAAGGAAAAATAAATATAAAAATTACTAAAATAACAATTAATGAGCGTAGAATTTTGTCTCTTAATTCTATCAAATGCTGAATAAAAGACATTTCTTTTTGCTTATTGTTTGAATCCATTAATCTTTTTTAAAATCTTTTTTTATATCTTCAAAAGTATTTTTAGCGTTTTCAAAATTTTCTTTAATTTCTTCTTTGTTATAATCAATACTTAAATTTTTCTCTATTGTTTCAGTATTAATTTCATTTTCAATATCAAATTTGACTTTATCAATAATCTTTTTAATTTTTCCCGCATAAGATCCGGCTTTTTTAGCGACTGCAGGAATTTTTTCAGGACCCACAACTATAAGGGTAATTATGCCAATTAATGCAAATTCCCAAAATCCGATATTAAACATTTGGTTTATTTTTTTTCGTCTTCGTGAGTTTCTTTTTCTATGAAATTATCTTTTTTATCAGTTTTTTCGTCTTCCATAGATTTTTTAAAACCTTTAATAGCTCCGCCTAAATCGCTACCAATATTTTTTAAGCGTTTACCACCGAAAATTAATATTACAATTGCCAATATAATAGCAAGTTCAAAAGGTCCAGGTATCATTTTATTCCTCCTATTTTATTACGATTATACTTTTCTTTTAAGCCAGATAAGCCAAGCCTAGATGATAATTTTTTATTTATTTCATCTACTTTAATATTTGTGAAATTTAGTAATACCAAAGTATGAAAAAAAAGATCAGCAACTTCATTCATTATTTTATCTTTATCATCTTCTTTAGCGGCCATGATAACCTCTGCTGACTCTTCAGCAATTTTTTTTAAAATTTGATCTAATCCTTTAGATTGTAAATTAGCAACATAAGATTCATTGATACTAGAAGATTTTCTACTTTCAATTATTTTTTCTAATTTATTAAATATTTCATCCATATAATTTATATATTATTATTGCTATTATATCACTAAATTTTCCAATGATTATTTTCTAATTTTTTAAAAAAACAAGACCTTTTACCAGTATGACAGGCAACACCTCCAACTTGCTCAATTTTAATTAAAATAACATCATTATCACAGTCTGTATATATTGATTTTACAATCTGCTTATTGCCAGATTCTTCTCCTTTTACCCATAGCTTTTTTCTCGATCTAGAGTAGTAAACAGCCTGTTTTGTTTTAATAGTTAATTCTAACGATTCTTGATTCATCCAAGCTAACATTAAAACTTCATTGGTTTTAAAGTCTTGTGCAATAGCGGCAATTAAGCCTTGATCGTTAAATTTTAATTTATTTAAAATTTTATTCATTAAGCAACCATTATAACAATGTTATTTTCATAATTTATTTGCTATTTTTAACTTTTATACTTTTTTAAACATAAATTAATTAAAACCCTGCTTTTAAGCTCGCTTCAATAAATTTATCCAAGTTACCATCTAGTACATCTTGAGTATTAGAGCTTTCAACTCCAGTACGCAAGTCTTTAATTCTGGATTGATCCAAGACATAAGAGCGAATCTGATGCCCCCAGCCAATATCAGATTTTGAGTTTTCTAAATTTTGTTTTTCACTATTTTGTTTTTGTATTTCAAGCTCATAAAGTTTAGATCTTAATTGTTTCATTGCCTGATCTTTATTAGCATGTTGTGAACGTCCATCTTGACATTGTACTACTGTATTAGTTGGTATATGCGTAATACGAACTGCTGATTCAGTTTTATTAACATGTTGCCCTCCAGCCCCAGATGCACGATAAGTATCAATTCTTAAATCAGATAAATTTATTTCAATATTAATATTTTCATCTATTTCTGGCGAAACAAACACAGAGCAAAATGAAGTATGGCGTTTACCGTTTGCATTAAAAGGTGATTTTCTTACCAATCTATGAATCCCAATTTCGCTACGCAACCAACCAAAAGCATAATCTCCTTCAAAATAAATAGTAGCAGATTTAATTCCAGCAACTTCTCCAGCTGACAATTCTAGTAATTTTGTTTTAAAATTATGTTTTTCACCCCAATGAAGATACATTCTTAAAACCATTTCTGCCCAGTCTTGAGCCTCTGTACCTCCAGAGCCAGATTGGATATCTAAATAAGCTGATTTATCATCAAATTCTCCATCAAACATATTTTCAAATTCGAGTTTTTTGATTATAGTTTCAATATCATTTAAATCTTGCGTAACGCTACTTAATAGCTCTTTGTCATTTTCTGTTTGCGCTATACTTAGTAGCTCTTTTGATTCTTTTAAAATATTTTCAGATTGATTAAAGGTTTTTAAAATTGTCTCTAAACTTATTTTTTCTTGATTAATTTTTTTAGCCTTATCTGGATTTTCCCATATATCTGGATTTTCCATTTCCAATATTTTTTCTTCTAAAAGATTTTGTTTTTCTTCTATATTAATACTTTTGGACAAAACAGATAAAATCTTTGTTAGATTTTCTATTTTTTGCTGTAAGGGAGATAATTCCATATAATCTAATTTTACTTGTTGCTAATTAAAATTAGATAAAACTTTTTAAAAGTTAAAAATTATTTTCTAAGATTTAAACTACTAATTAATTCCGAATAAGCAGTTAGATTTTTGCTTTTAAGGTAGGACAATAATTTTTTGCGTTGTGATACCAAATTTAAAAGCCCTCTTCTAGAATGGTTATCTTTTTTATGAGTTTTAAAATGAGATGTTAAATGTTTTATACGCGCAGTTAATAGTGCAACCTGCACATAAGTAGAGCCAGTATCAGTATCTTTTTTCTGATATTCTTTGATGATAGCCTGTTTGTTAATTGACATAAATATTACAATAAAATAAAAAATTTAAAGCGCATTATACCTTATTTATTATATAAAGTTAATAAAAATATTCTTCATCATTAGGTCTAGTTTTAAAGCGCCTATGTATCCATAAATATTGTTCTGGAGCATTTAGGATTTGTTTTTGCAATATTTCGTTAGTAATAGTAGCACTTTTAACCATATCATCATTTGGATAATCTTTAATAGCTGGCTGTATTTTTATTTTATAAATATCGTTATCTCTATAAAAATCAATAGGAATAACAACACTATTTGTCATTTTTGCTAGTCTAGCTGTCGCTGATATAGTAGCAGTTTGGATATTAAAAAATGGAGCAAAAACACTCACTTCTTTCCCCAAATCTTGATCATGCGGATACCAAACTGGCATACCGTTTTTCATAGTTTTTACTATACCTTTAGCATTTTTTGCTTCAACTA
>CAKMYR010000005.1:25002-29912 GCA_929200175.1 uncultured Gammaproteobacteria bacterium | reverse complement strand
TATGTATAAGGTTGATTTTTTTCTATTTTTTTATTGCAAAATAGAATATTTTTTCAATTTAAGTAAAAGTTTGTTTTAAGTTTATGTATAATTGCCGAAATATGTTTATTTTTTTATAAGGAGGAGTTATGGACAGTGCATTGTTATCAGCAGTAAGTACGTCTTTTACAGAATTTTATTATTGGGTTACTGTTGTTTTTATGTTTTTAATTCATGTTGGATTTTGTGTGTATGAAACAGGAGCTTCTAGATATAAGCATCATATGCATACACTAATGAAGAATACAATGGTTATACCATTAGTTTCTGTAACATGGTTTTTGTTTGGTTGGTGGATCTATTGGGGTTTACCTTATTGGCCTTTTGGTGATATAGTTATTACTGAAGTTGAAGGTGGTAATTTTACTTCATTTGGCTCTCAGTTTGCATATGCTACAAGTAACTATATGGCACCAAGATTAGATGATAGAATTAACGGTGTGTTTTGGGCAGCATTTTTATTGTTTTCTTGGACTGCCGCATCAATTGTTTCTGGTTCTGTTATTGAAAGAATTAAATCTTCTGGATTTTGGATATTAGCCGTAGCAATTGGCTCAGTTTTCTGGGTAGTCGATGCCGCTTGGGGTTGGAATCCAGATGGTTGGATGGTTAGATATTTAGGATATCATGATGCTTATGCTTCTGGCGTTATTCATGGTATTGCAGGTGGTTTTGCATTAGGTGTTTTAGCTGTTTTAGGACCAAGACTTGCTAAATTTTCACCTACAGGAGAGCCGCGTAATATTGCTATTAGAAATCCATGGCTTGTAACTGTAGGATTATTTTTGATTTATACAGGATTTTGGGGTTTTTATGTAGCTTGTAATGTTCCTTATCTTGATATTGGAGCTTCTGATGGAGGTTCTTTCTTTACGGCAACCACTATTTATGGTACGCCAGTTACATTATCAGGAATTACATTTAACTTTATAATGTCGCTTTCAGGCGGTATGATGGCAGCTTATGCTGTTTCAAAAGGTGATGTATTTTGGACTTATTCAGGCGGGCTTGCTGGCATTATTGCTGCTTCTGCTGGTAATGATTTATATCATCCAATCCAATCTTTATTAATTGCTGCTGTTACTGTACCTATAATATATAAACTTCATTTTTGGGTTGAACGCAAATTTAAAATTGATGATGCAGTAGGTGCTGTTGCAGTTCATGGTTATGCTGGTTTTATTGGTGTAACGATTGCAGGATTTATGTTATGGGGATATCCAGCATCTTTGAATCCTGAGTTCACAACAGCTATTAATCCTTTAGGTAACTTTATTGGTGCAATAATTATGTGCGTAGTACTTGGCTTTATACCTGGTTATGTAATTTCAAGAATACTAAAAGCTTGTAATTTATTACGTGTTCCACATGATGTTGAATTGGAAGGCTTAGATAAAGATGTCGAAGAACAAATGGTAGCTGATGAAGAAGCTGTTGCAAATATTGAAAAATCGCAGTTATCAAATAATTAAAGGAGGTTATTATGACAGGAATTACAAGCTGGGCAAATCCAGATAAAATAGGCGCAATGTATCCTTTTAGTAGTGGAGAATTTGTCAATGGAGGACATGAAGTCTTCTTGGTTATTCTTTTACTGATTTTTTGGGTTGGTTGGCATGCAATGCAAATCATGGCAGAAAATAATGAATATAAGGATAGAAAATAAAACTATTTAACTAAAGATTTTAGTTAAGAATTTTGACCCCCATTTAAAATTTATTTTTTAAATGGGGGTTTTTTTAATAGGCTTTAAAATTTAGCTTTTTTAAATAAGGGTTAAAATTAGATAAATTATAGGGGTTATTGCTTATTTTTCATAAAGTATAATCAATCATATATTTTATTTTGTAAGTTTATTATGAGATTTGTTGATTCTGCTAGTATTGTTGTTAAAGCTGGAAAAGGTGGCGATGGATGCCTTAGTTTTCGTAGAGAAAAATATATTACAGACGGGGGTCCAGATGGCGGTGATGGCGGTGATGGCGGTAGTGTTTATTTTGTTGGTCAAAAAAATCTAAATACTCTAAGTGATTTTCGTTTTAAGCGTTTATTTAAAGCTAAAAATGGTGAAAACGGATCTAGTAATAACAAACGCGGCAAATCAGCCAAAGACTTAATAATAGAAATGCCTCTTGGGGTTAAGGTCTATGATTTTGATACTAAAGAAATAATTGGAGAGATAACACAACATAAAAAAATGTTATTAGTTGCTAAAGGTGGGTTTCACGGTATAGGTAATACACGCTTTAAATCTAGCATTAATAGATCCCCTAGAAAAACCACAAAAGGAACTTTAGGAGATGTTAGAAATATAGCTATTGAACTTAATATTATGGCAGATGTAGGTCTTTTAGGTATGCCTAATGCTGGCAAATCTAGCCTTATTAGAAAAATTTCTGCAGCTAAACCAAAAGTAGAGAGTTATCCTTTTACTACTCTTTATCCATCTTTAGGGATGGTATCTTTTGCTAATAAGAATATAACAGTTGCTGATATACCCGGTTTAATTTTAAATGCTAGTGATGGCGCTGGACTAGGTTTTGAATTTTTGAAACATTTATTGCGTACTAAATTTTTATTGCATGTTGTAGATATAATGCCTAATGATAATTCTAATCCAGCAGAAAATTATTTAATTATTGAAAAAGAGTTGAAAAAATACAGTAAAGAGCTTTTTAATAAACCAAGATTATTAGTTATAAATAAAATTGATTTGATTAATGATGAAAATAAGACTATTAAAAAATTTTTAAAAAGCATTGATTATAATGATGATTATATTGCTATTTCAGCTTTAACTGGAAAAAATTGTAAAAATTTAATTATTAAACTATTTGAATTCATAGAAAAAAATGGCTAGAAACAAAAAACAAATATGGGTGGTTAAAATAGGTTCATCTTTACTTACTAATGATGGTAGAGGGATTGACAATAAAAATATAACTTTATGGGCAGAACAAATAGTAAAACTTAAGAATAAAAATATAGATATTGTTTTGGTTTCTTCTGGTGCTATTGCAGAAGGTGTAAAGCGTATGAAATGGAAAGAACGCCCTAAAGATATTCATAAATTACAAGCTGCTGCTGCTATTGGTCAAATGGGCTTAATTCAATCTTATGAAACCATATTTTCTAAATTTAAAGTACATACAGCACAAATTTTATTAACTCATGATAATTTAACTAACGAATTTAGATATAAGAATATATCATCTACTTTATTTAATTTACTTGATTTTGGCGTAATTCCAATTGTTAATGAAAATGATACAGTAGCAGTAGAAGAAATTAAATTTGGTGATAATGATACTTTAGCTGCTTTAGTGGCTAATTTACTTAAAGCTAATAAATTAATAATTTTAACTGATCAAGGGGGTATTTATGATTCTGACCCTAGATTTAATAAAGATGCAAAATTAATTAATAAAATTCAAGTTAATGACCAAAAATTAATAGAAGTATCAAGCAGGAGTGTAGGCTCATTTGGATCAGGAGGAATGCGCACTAAAGCTATAGCAGCTAAAACTGCATCAAAAACTAAAACTATTACTATTATTGCTTCTGGAAGACAAAAAAATGTATTAACTATGATAGGTAATGGGGAATCTACAGGAACTTTAATTAATTGTTAGTTTATATTGGACTAGGATCAAATTTAAATAATCCTAAACAACAAATCAAACAAGCATTGATAACTCTTGCTAGTTATGATGATGTTAAAATTTTAAAGGTTTCTAGTTTATATAAATCAAAGCCGATTGATCTTTCAGATCAGCCAGATTATATTAATGCAGTTTGTGCAATTAAAACTAATTTAAGTGCTTTAAAGATACTTAGTTTATGTAATTTTATTGAAGATAAACAACTAAGAGTTAGAGCAAAAAAATGGGGTGCTAGAAACATTGATTTAGATATTATTCTTTATGGCAATGAAGTAATTAATTCTGAAAAATTAATTGTACCTCATCAACAAATGATACATAGGGCTTTTGTTTTAGTGCCATTATTAGAAATTGCTGATAACTTAAAAATTCCTATATTTGGTTATTTAATAGATTTAATTGTTAAAATAGATACTTCTCAATTAATTAAATTATGAATATTTCTCAATTAAAAACATTTAAAAAGCATAAACAAAAAATTGCTTGTTTAACTGCTTATGATTCTTCTTTTGCAGAATTATTTGATGAATGTGGTCTAGATATTATATTGGTTGGGGATTCTCTTGGAAATGTTATTAAAGGAGATAAAAATACACTTAAAGTTACTATAGAAAATATGATTTACCATACTAATATAGTTGCAAGTAAAGTTAAAAATTCTTTATTGGTTGTTGATATGCCTTATAAAAGTTATACAAATGCTAACCAAACTTTAATAAATGCTAATAAACTTATTAAAGCAGGAGCAAAAATTGTCAAATTAGAAGGTTTTATTGAATGCGAAGAATCTTTTAAAATTTTACAAGATAATAAAATTCCAGTATGTGGGCATTTAGGTTTGCAGCCGCAATCAACAAAAAGAGTTGATGATTACAAAATGCAAGGCAAAAATGATGTTAGCGCAAATAAAATTATAGAACAAGCTAAATTGTTAGAAGAATATGGGGCTAAAGTTATAGTGCTAGAATTTATTCCTAGTAAGCTTGCTAAAAAAATATCAAATATTTTATCAATTCCAACTATTGGTATTGGTGCTGGTGTTGATTGTGATGGCCAAGTTCTTGTGAGTTATGATATGCTTGGTATAACTAAAAATCCTCCAAAGTTTGTGAAAAATTTTTTAATAGATAGTAAAGATATTAAAGCTGCAACTAAAAACTATATTGATGCAGTTAAAAATGGTTTATTTCCTTAAATAACAATAACTTA
>CAKMYR010000005.1:0-24902 GCA_929200175.1 uncultured Gammaproteobacteria bacterium | reverse complement strand
AAAAATGAATATTAGTAATACACAATCATTACAAAAAGTATTGTCTGCTTGGAATAAAAAAGACTTAAAAACTGCATTAGTGCCAACTATGGGAGGATTACATGCTGGGCATTTATCTTTAATAAAAATAGCAAAAAAATATTCAGATAGAGTTATAGTTAGTATTTTTGTTAATCCTGCACAATTTGCCTTAAACGAAGATTTTTCAACTTACCCTAGAGTATTAGATAATGATTTAATATTATTAAAAAAAGAAAAAGTTGATTTAGTTTTTACTCCAGAAGTTAATGATATTTATCCAGATGAAATAAAAAAAAATATTAATATTGGAGAATTAGATCGTATCTTGTGTAGTAAAACCAGACCACATTTTTTTACTGGAGTATTACAAGCAGTAACTAGATTGTTTGAAATTATATCTCCGAATTATGCAATTTTTGGACAAAAAGACTACCAGCAATTAAAAATTATTGAAAAATACAGTAATAACGTAAAAATTATTTCAGCACCAATTATTCGTGAAAAAGATAATTTAGCGATGAGTACTCGCAATCTTTATTTAACACATAAAGAAAGACAAATTGCCCCAAAACTCTATCAAATTATATATAAATTAAGCGAAGGAAAGATAGATAAAAATCAAGCAATTCAACTATTAGAAAAATATTTTCGTATAGATTATTTAGAAATATTAGATGCTGATAATCTTAAAAAAATTAGTTATAATAGTGGTAGAATTATCATATTAGTTGCTGTTTTTTTGGGAAAAAATAGATTGATTGATAATATAATTTTAGGAGATGAAAAATGTTTACTATTACTGAAGAAGCTGAAGCTTACATAGCTGATCTATTTGCAGATCAAGACGAAAAAAATTTAGCACTTAAAGTTGATGTTGAAAAAGCTGGCACTCATTTGGCTACAGTTACTTTTAATTTTTGTACTCCAGATGATTTACCAAATACTTATAAAAAATTTGAATATAAAGGATTTAATTGTTATGTTGATGAATCTAATTTTGTTTATTTGGAAGAATCTTCAGTATCTTTAAAAACTCAAGATGCATCTAAAAAACTTACTATTCTTGCTCCTAAATCTAAAGGAGAAGCGCCAAAAGATGACGCTCCATTATCAGAAAGAATTAAATATACTTTAGCTGTAGAAATTAGTCCACAACTCGCCTCTCATGGTGGCTTTGTGGAATTAGTTGAAGTTACTAAAAATGTTGATGTTGTGCTTAATTTTGGTGGAGGTTGTCAAGGATGTTCTTCGGTTAAAATGACACTAAAAAACGGAATAGAAAGACAACTAAAAGTTTTGTTTCCAGAAATTAAAAATGTAATAGATGCAACAGATCATTCATATGTAAAAAACGCTTATATGTAGTTTCGTTCTTGATTTTCATATTTTTTATTTATATTTTTAATGGATGAGTTTGAATTAATTAAAAAATATTTTAATTGGGAACAAAAAGACCTATTAAATCCATTTGATGATTGTGCAGTTGTTAATTTTAGTAGTGATAAACATTTAGTTACTAGCATTGATACTATAGTACAAGGAATACATTTTTTTTCAAATACTAGTCCTAACGATATAGCATATAAGGCTTTAGCTGTTAATTTAAGCGATTTAGCTGCTATGGGAGCTAAGCCTAAATATTTTACTTTAGCTCTAACTTTGCCAAGTCTTGATAAGAAATGGTTAAGTAAATTTTCTTATTCATTAAAAAATTTAGCAAATAAACATAATATTAATTTAATAGGCGGAGATACTACCAAAGGATTTTTAACAATTAGTATTAGTGTTATAGGAGAGGTTGAAAAAAATAAAGCTTTATTGCGTTCTACAGCCCAAGTAGGAGACTTAATTTTTGTTTCTAATACTATTGGAGATGCAGCGTATGCCCTTAAACAAATTAAAAACGGTAATCCATTATCACAAAGATATTTAAAAAAATTAAATAGACCAGAACCACAATTAGTATTAGGAAAAAATTTAATTGGAATTGCTAACTCTTGTATTGATATTTCTGATGGTTTAGAACAAGATCTTATGCATATTCTTAAAAAATCTAAAGTAGGGGCAAGTATTTGCTTAAAAAATATCCCTTTATCTAAAGATTTGAGTGATTATATTAATAAAACTAACGATTGGTGTCTACCGTTGGCTGGTGGTGATGACTATGAGTTATGCTTTACAGCACCTAAAAAATATGCCAATATTATCAAAAGTTTATCAGCTAAAATAAAAGTTAAATTAACCCAAATAGGGGTGGTTAATGATTCTATGGAATTAACTAGAGTTGGTAATTTTAATAAAGAATGTAATTCTTATAAGCATTTTTAAGCTATTAAATTTCTTTCTTTTCGGCTATAGTTTTGCAATCAATGCATTCACTTGCAGTTGGTCTAGCTTCTAAGCGAAGTAGGCTAATTATAGCTCCGCAAGTTTTACAATAACCATAATTGCCTAATTCTATTTCATGTAAAGTTTTATCAATTTTATTAATTAATTTTCTTTCACGATCTCGTGTTCTAAATTCAAGGGCAAATTCTTCTTCTAAAGTTGCTCTATCGATAATATCGGCTACTTTATTAGAATCTTCTTGAATATGATTGATTGTAGATTTAGCATCGTTAACAAGCTGATTTCTCCAAATAGTTAGTTTTTTCTTAAAGTGACTAAGTTGTTTAGGGTTCATAAATTCTTCATTTTTAGAAGGTTTATAATTTTTAATATCTTGAAAATCAGGATTTGACATATTTTGACTACTAATTTAAAAAAAATAGTGTTTATACCTAAAATGATTTAAAATAGCAAGTTTTTTAGTATGTTAAATTTAATTTATGTCACTTGAAGCTTTAATATTTGATGTTGATGGAACTTTGTCAAATACTGAAAAAGAAGGACACTTGGTAGCCTTTAATCTAGCTTTTAAGGAGTTAAAATTAGATTGGTCATGGTCAAATAATCTTTATTACGAGTTATTAAAAGTAACTGGTGGTAAATTACGCATTAAATATTATTTAAAAAAATATAAGCCAGAATTCAAACATGATGATTTGGATAATTTTATAAAATCAGTTCATGAGTTAAAAACTGAAATATTTGCTGATTTAATGAATGAAGGTAAAATACCTCTTAGGACTGGAGTTGAGAATTTAATTAATGAAGCTAGAGAAGCTAATTTAAGATTAGCAATTGCTACTACGACAACTAAAAATAATGTAGATGTGCTTATTAATAATACTTTAGGAAGTGAAGCTATTGATTGGTTTGAAATTATAGCTGCTGGCAATGTTGTCCCTAATCTAAAACCAGCAGCTGATATATATAATTATGTTTTGGATAAAATGAGTATAGATGCAAAAAATTGTATAGCTTTTGAAGATTCTGAAATGGGTCTTTTGTCAGCTAGGGCTGCTAATTTGAAAACAGTTATTACTGTAAGTGAATATACCAAACTTCATAGGTTTGATGATGCTATGGTAGTTTTAGACAATTTAGGGGAAAAAAATAAACCTTTCAATATAATAAAAGGAGCTAGCACAAATGCTAGCTATGTTAATGTTAATTATTTAAAAGAATTATATGAACAAAGTAGTTGATCTTGTCAAAAAAGTAGTTGATCTTGTTGATAATACTAAAATATATAGTATATTAAAAGCCACTGATCTTTCTTATGCTTCACAGCTAAGCAATATTACTAAAAATAATATTTATTTTAAAAGAGAAGATCAAATACCTATGCATTCCTTTAAGTTAAGAGGGGCTCACCAGAAAATCTCCAGATTATCAAAAGAGCAAATAGCAAAAGGGATAATAGCATCAAGTGCAGGTAATCATGCTCAAGGAGTAGCATTTTCTGCAAAAAAATTAGGAATTAATGCAACTATTGTAATGCCATTTTCAGCCGCTCAAATAAAAGTTAAATCAGTAAAAAGTTTAGGGGCAAATGTTATATTGCATGGAAGTTCTTTTGCTGAAGCTTTAGAACATGCTAAAAAAATAGAAAAAGAAAGAGACTTAGTTTTCGTTCATGCCTTTGATGATATTGAGGTAGTATCTGGACAAGCAACAATTGGTAAAGAACTTATAGAGCAACTTCCAGAAGTAGACAAAATTTTTATTCCAGTTGGCGGCGGAGGTTTAATTTCTGGAATAGCATCCTATGTTAAGTACCATAAGCCCAAAGTTAAAATTATTGGAGTTGAGCCAGAAGATTGTTCTACTCTTTATACGTCATTAGAAAAGAAAAAACGCTTAGCATTGAAAGAAATAGGAAGTTTTGCTGATGGAGTGGCAGTTAGCCAAATTGGTGAAGACGCTTACGAAATTGCTAAAGAATTAGTAGAAGAAGTGATATTAGTAAATAATGATGAAATTTGTGCCGCTGTCAAATATATTTATGAAGATATACGCTCAATATCAGAGCCTTCTGGAGCGCTATCTACAGCCGGGATGAGAAAATATATTAATCAACATAATATTAAAAATGAAAATCTAGTCTCAATTATATCGGGCTCAAATGTTAATTTTGATCTGTTACGTTATATTTCTGAAAGAGCTAATGTTGGAGAACAAAAAGAAGCAATGATGGCTGTTACTATAGACGAAAATGCAGGTAGTTTATTAAAATTTTGTAAAATACTTAATAATAACTCTATTACTGAATTTAATTATAGGTTTGGTTCAAAAGATAAAGCGCGTATTTTAGTAGGAATATCCCTTAGTAAAGGTTTAGAAGAAAAGAAAATATTGTTTGATAGAATTAATAAACATTTTGATGTGCTAGATATGACTGATAATGCAATTGCCAAAAATCATATTCGTCATATGGTTGGTGGTCGCTGTGATGTAAAGAATGAAGTTTTATATAGATTTGAATTTCCTGAAAAGCCTGGAGCGCTACTTAATTTTTTAAATAAGATAGGAGACAAATATAATATTTCTTTATTCCATTATCGTAATCAAGGCGGAGATTTTGGGCGTGTATTGATTGGTTTGCAAGTAGATAATATTAAAAAATTAGAGGAAAAACTTGATGAGATTGGTTATTTTTATCAAAATGAAACTGATAATAAGGCCTATCATTATTTTCTTTAATTTTTGTAGTTTTAGATTTTATTTTTAATTTATTTTTTAAAATTCATCTTAACTAGCTTTTATAAAGAAAAAACAATATTTAAAATTATAATTTATATAAAATGTCACATTTATTTTCTTATTTTGCTAAATAAAGCATAGTATGAATAAAATTTGAATTGTTATATTTAATAAAATAAGGCACATAAATGACTACTATCTATAAAAACATTAAACTTCCAAAATCTGGAGAAAAAATCTATTTTGATAATGGCAAAATAAAAGTACCAAACAACCCTATGATTGCCTATATTGAAGGTGACGGAATTGGTAGCGATATCTCTCCTGTTATGAAAAAGGTAATAGATGCTGCAGTTAAAAAATCTTACAATAATACAAAAACTATTAATTGGGTAGAAGTTTTTGCTGGTGAAAAAGCGAATAATATATATGGAGAATATTTACCCAAAGAAACTTTAGATATTATAAAAGATTTAATAATTGCGATTAAGGGGCCCTTAACTACACCAGTTGGTGGTGGAATTAGCTCATTAAATGTTGCTATTAGGCAAAAGTTAGATTTATTTATTTGTCAGCGCCCTGTAAGATATTTTACTGGCACTCCATCCCCAGTTAAATCTCCAGAAAAAATTGATATGGTTATTTTTAGAGAAAATTCAGAAGATATTTATGCTGGTATAGAATATAAGGCTAAAACTAATCAAGCAAAAAAAATTATTAGTTTTTTACAAACAGAAATGAAAGTTGATAAAATCCGTTTTCCTAAAAGCTCTAGTATCGGAATAAAGCCAGTTTCTAAAGAAGGCACAGAGCGTTTAATTAGAGCTGCAATTAACTACGCTATTGATAACGATAAAGATTCTGTAACAATTGTACATAAAGGCAATATTATGAAATTTACAGAAGGAGGATTTAGAGATTGGGGATATGAATTAGCAAAAACAGAATTTAATGCAAAGTTGATTGAAGATGGACCCTGGTGCGAATTTAAAAATCCAAAAACTGGCAAAGTTATTATTATTAAAGATGTAATTGCAGATGCATTTTTACAGCAAATTTTATTGCGCCCTGAAGAATATTCAGTTATTGCAACTCTTAATTTAAATGGAGACTATATATCAGATGCCTTAGCTGCACAAGTTGGCGGTATTGGTATTGCTCCTGGAGCTAATCTTTCAGATAATATAGCAGTTTTTGAAGCAACACATGGTACTGCACCAAAATATGCTGGACTTAATAAATCTAATCCTAGTTCAATTATTCTTTCGGCAGAAATGATGCTTAGACATCTTGAATGGAATGCCGCTGCTGATTTAGTATTGCAAGCTATGTCAGCAACAATTTTAAATAAAAAAGTAACTTATGATTTAGAAAGATTAATGGAAGGTGCTAATCTTTTATCTTGTTCAGAGTTTGGAGATGCAATGATCGATTTTATCAATTCTTAAAAATATTATTGTATTAACTAAAATAGTTTATAATTTACATCTTATTAGTTCCTCGATAGCTCAGTTGGTAGAGCAACGGACTGTTAATCCGTTTGTCGCTGGTTCGAGCCCAGCTCGGGGAGCCATTATTTTTTTATATAAAATAGTCTTTGTTATTTCTTTTTTTGGTTATTATAAATTAAGGTTTATTATTAATTTTTAAAACTAAAACTATAATCATTTTATGAAAATTTTAGGTATAGACCCGGGCTCAATAATTACAGGGTTTGGTGTTATTGATGTTGATAAACTAAAATTTAATTATATTACTAGTGGCAGTATAAAAACTAAAGGAGATTTTGTTAATCGTATAGCCATAATTTTTTTAGAAATACAAAAAATTATCATAAAACATAATCCTGATGTAGTTGTAATAGAGCGTATATTTATGCGCCCTGATAGGCCTAATCCAGAATCTTCTATTAAATTAGGACATGCAAGAGGCGCTATTATTTCAGCAGCAGCAATAAATAATTTTAAGATAATAGAATATAGCCCTAATCAAATCAAAAAAACCTTGGTAGGTAAAGGGCACGCCAGTAAAGATCAGGTAGTATTTATGGTTTGCAAAACTTTAAAACTTAATAAAAATCCGCAAACAGACGCAGCAGATGCTTTAGCTGGAGCAATATGCCATGCCTATCATTGCATTTAGTTTATATATAACTATTCAAAATAAAGTTTAATTTCGCCAAAATAGTCAACTTCACATAATTTATCTTTGAAAATGGCTAATATTTCACTAGTAGATTTATTTAATTTTATTGAGTCAAGAGATAAGTAAAAATCAATATAAATTTTCCCTTCTAAATAGTGTAATCTAATATTATTAATGTAATTATAATAATCAATTCCAGTTATTTTTTTATCTATAATTTTAAGTGCTTGACTTCGTTCTGGTAAGTTCTCATATAAAGAATCAATCTCATCATCTTCAGGGTCAATATGTACAGTTACATCTATTAAATCATCCATGCATTTTTTAGCTGTGCGTTCAACGCTTATGCTAATAATATGGCCTTCACTTACGCTTAAAAATGGATCAACTTGAACATGTACATCGCAAATAATTTTGTTAGCATTTTTTCGTGTACGTAAAGAGTGTAAATTCTTAACTCCATTTATTTGTTTTATTGTTTTCTTTAAGGTAAGGATTTGTTTTTTGTCTATTGAGGTATCAACTAATTCTATTATTGCCTTAAAACCTAGCTTCCAAGCAACATATATAATTATTAATCCAACTATAATAGCAGAAATACTATCTAAGTATATATATCCGCTAACACTTCCTAAAATACCAATAAATACTATAATTGAAGACAAAGCATCTGATCTATGATGCCAAGCATTAGCTTTTAACATTGATGACTTACATTTTTTTGCAGTTTTTATCGTATACCAATATAAAGCTTCATTAGCTAGTATTGAAATTATAGAAACGCTTAACAATAAAAAAGAATGACTAAGGGCTTCATTATGAAAAATTCTATTTATTGCATCAAATATAATGCTAATCCCAATAATAGTTAAAAAAACAGCTAATCCAAGTGTTGCTACAGTTTCAAATCTTTCATGTCCATAAGGATGTTCTTGATCTGGAGCATCAGAAGAATATTTTGCAATATAAATAATAAATCCGTCAGATATTAAATCAGAAAGTGAATGAATACCGTCAGCAATTAATGCGCTTGAATTACCAATAAGACCTATAATTATTTTAAATATTGATAAAATAAAATTAACTATAGCTCCTACTATCGTAACTTTTTTAATTGCTTTCTCTCTTTTTTTTACTTCCATAAATAATTATTTGGTCGGTGATATTTTTTAGCTTATTTAATTATAGACTATTTTATTTTTTATTAAGATTGTCAAAAGAAATAATAATACTATCCTTGTTAATTTAAAATAGCTTTATTTAATGTAATAATAATGTTAATATATTGATTATTAATTGCCAAAAAGCTAGAGGAATTAAAAAAATAATATGAATAATATTGCAAATATAAAAACAGACAAAGAGGGTTTTTTACTTAATCTAGATGATTGGAATAAAGAATTAGCTATTGAGCTTGCAAGAGTTGATGGCATTGAATTATCTCAAGAACATTGGGATGTAATTAATTTTTTGCGCAAATATTTTATGCAATACCAAATGTCTCCTGCAATCCGTATTGTAATTAAAGAAATGTCTAAACAATTTGGTCAAAAAAGAGGTAATTCTATCTATTTATATTCTTTATTTCCTTTAGGGCCTATTAAACAAGGTTGTAAGTTTGCTGGTTTGCCTAAACCTAGTGGATGTATTTAATATAATTAAAAATTATAAATATTTTTTAAATTTTTCACCTAGCTTACTACAAAATATTATTTCTATAATTCGGCCTTTTTGATTATCATTATCAGATAGTTTAATAATTAAATCAGCTTGTGATATTTTGTTAATGCCAATTTCTGCCCATTCAATAAGTTGGATTGTATTGTTTGTTAAATATTCTCTAATACCTATATAATCTAACTCAATAGGGCTATTTAATCTATAACAATCAATATGGACAATATTAATCAGCTCGTTTTTATAATTTTCTAGTAAAGAATAAGTAGGACTTTTTACTTTATTAAATCCAAAATATTGAATAAAGCCTCTAGCTAATGTAGTTTTGCCACTACCTATTTCTCCGCTTAAATATATCACCACTGATTTTTTTATATCAGCAGCACATTTTGCTAATTTTTGGGCAAATATTTTTGTTGCTAATTCATTATTTAATTTAATTTTCAAAATAGCATCCACATATAAAAACTAAATATAACAAGAAAAACAAAGCCACTTAAACGATTAATAATTCTTTCTTTATTAAATTTATAAGAAAAAATAAAAAATAAAATTGTTAAAAATAGCATAATAACATAATCTCTATTTATGACTTCTATTGGTATTTTGTCAGGATTTATAATGCCGGGTAAAGCAAGAACAGCAACAGTATTAAAAAAATTTGATCCTATAATATTGCCAACCAATATTGCATATTGTTTTTTTATAATACTTGCTATTGACAAAGCTAATTCTGGCAAGCTTGTACCTAAAGAAATAACTGTAAGGCCAATAATTAAGTCAGAAACATTAAAGATTTTAGCGATTTCAACGCTACTCCATACTATAATTTTGGCGCTTAATATCAATATTATTAAGCTAAAAACTAAACTAAATAAAATTTTTTTATTTTGTTTTTTATCAACACTATAATCTAAATTATCTAATTTTTGATTAGGGTTTTTAACTTGCTTGAATGCGTAAATAAAAAAAGCCAGCAACAGTAAAAATAAAATTATGCCATCTATTCTGCTAAGTACTTGATCATATAATAAAAAGCCAGCACAAATTGTTGCTATCGCTAAAAATAACCATTCTTTTTTATTATTTTCTATTACTTTAATAGGGTGCAAAAAAGCACTAAGTCCCAATACTAAAGATATATTAAGAATATTAGATCCAATAGCATTGCCAATACCTAAGCTATTATTGCCATCTAAAGCTGATAATATTGATATTAATATTTCTGGTGCAGAAGTGCCAAACCCAAGTATTATTAATCCAATAACGAGCGGAGATACATTAAAAATGCTAGCAGTTTTTGCTCCATTTTCTACAAATTTATTTGCACTTAAAATTAAAAGCAAAAAACCAGATAATAAGGCAATTATTAATAGTATGATAGACATTATTTATAATAAAAAATAATGCATGTTATAGTATATTTACAATATAATTTGTTTATCATAATAAATAGTTCTTATTTTATTTTTTTATACATTGATCATTTGAATTTTGAAAGTTTTAATTACCAGAGCTTTATCTCAAGCTAAAAATTTAGAATATTTATCTAATTTAAAAGGTTATACTCCACTTTTGTTTCCTAGTTTAAAAATTATACCATTACAAAATTTTCCTTTAAAAAAACATTATGATGCAGTTATTTTTATTAGTGTCAATGCCGTTGATTACGGGGTTGAAATTTTTAATCAACTTGATACTAAAAATTGCACCATATTTGCTATTGGTAATACTAGCGCTAAAAGATTGGAAAAGCATAATATCAAAGTTGATTGTTATCCTCAAGATAAAGCCTCTAGCGAATCTTTATTAGCAACTGAACATCTAAAAAGTTTTTCCAATAAATCAATTTTAATTTTTAGAGGATACGGAGGCAGAAAAACTCTAAAAGCAGGATTATTAAAAAATAATAATGAAGTTGAATATGTCAATGTATATCAAAGAATAACAGCTAAATTAGAAAATCTTCATAAAAAATCATTGATTGAATTTTTAAATAATAAAGGAGTAATCACAATTACCAGCGTTGAGAATTTAGCTAGTATGATTGAGCTTATAAAACAAATAGATATAAATTATTTACCAAAAATTAAAAATTATCCGCTTATAGTTTTAAGCGACAGAATAAAAGCTTACGCCCAATCTGTAGGATTTAAAAAGATTTTAGTAACAACAAAAATGAATGATAACTCTATAGTTGAAGCTGTTAGTAAAGCTATTTAATTTTTTGTTATTTTAACAATTTTTATTTAGTTGTCATTTATATTATTAACAATCTCAATAGCTGGCCAAGATTTATTCATAGAATAAAAATGAAAGTTATCAACTCCATTAGATTTTAGAGTTTGGCAAAGTTTTGATACTACTTCTATTCCAAACAAAGTTAAATCTTGCAGATTATTTTCATATAGTTTTAATCTTTCTAAAATCCATTTAGGAATATCAGCTCCACAATTATTAGAAAATCTAGTTAATTGCTTATAATTAGTAATTGGCATAATACCGGGGACAATTGGAATTGTTACTCCAAGTTTTGCTACCTCATCACAAAATCTAAAATAAGCATCTGGATTATAAAAATATTGAGTTATAGCATTATTCGCCCCAGCTTTTACTTTATTTACAAAATTATAAATATCATCTTTAGCATCTTTAGCTTGTGGATGAATTTCTGGATATGCTGCAACTGATAAGTGAAAGTAGTTGTTGTGATTATTTTTTATAAATTCTACTAATTTATTAGCATAATTAAAATCATAAACATCTCTTACTCCAGAAGGAATATCACCTCGAAGCACTATCAAGCGCTTAATTCCTAAAGATTTATATTTATCAAGTAAGTTCGTTATTTGTTTTTTTGAAGAGCCTATACAAGATAAGTGTGGAGTTATGCCAATAGTATTATTATCTTTTAGTGCAGATACAGTTCCAAAAGTTGCGTTTTTAGTACTGCCTCCAGCACCAGAGGTAACAGAAAAATATTCTGGTTTAACAACAGATAATTCTTTACTAACTTGTAATAAAGATTGCTTGCCTTGTTTGGTTGTTTGAGGAAAAAATTCAAAACTTATTTTCATTTACATCAAATTTTGTTAAAAGGTAAGATTATAGTTAAGTTTAGTTAAATTCCATATTTAATTTTACTTAAACTTTATTAATTGCCAAACCATTAAAATATATTTGGTCTTAAAAATTAGGTAAAATGACAACTTTGTAGCTATAAGTATTATAATTTTATGTCAAAAAGTGACTATATTGAATTAGAAGGTTTAGTTAAAGAGAAATTACCAAATACTACTTTTAAGGTTGAGCTTGAGAATGGCCATAGTGTTTTGGCTCATATTTCTGGTAAAATTCGTAAGCATTATATACGCGTATTGCCAGGAGATAGGGTTACAGTAGAAATGACGCCTTATGATTTAACTAAAGCCAGAATCATATTTAGACATAAATAATTTATTGTAATTTTGTACTATAAAAATAATTGTAATTTGTGTGTCGTGACTGTGGAGTAATTAAAAATGCCGATGTGGTGAAATTGGTAGACACGCTGGATTCAAAATCCAGTTCCTTCACGGGAGTGACGGTTCAAGTCCGTCCATCGGTACCAATTTTTATGTAAATTTAATATTGAATTAAAATGGAAACAGAATTAATATATTCGGCTATAAATTTAACAGCATTTGGGATGGGTTTTGTATTTGTATTTTTGACGCTATTAGTTTTTTCTGTTAAATTTATGTCATTTATTATTAATAAAAACCAACAGCCAAAAAATAAAGATGATAACTCTGGTGTAAATGAGATTGACGAAGAAACTAAATTTATTATTGAACAGGCGATAAAAATGCATAGAGGAGCATAAAGTTATGTTTAATTTTTTGAAAAACTTAAAAGAAAAACATGATATGAATACTAAAAAAGTAGAAATTACTGAGCTTGTTTTTAGAGATGCTCATCAATCATTATTGGCTACGCGTATGCGTATTGACGATATGTTGCCAATAGCAGACAAATTAGACAAAATTGGTTATTGGTCAATGGAGTCATGGGGAGGGGCTACATTTGATTCTTGCATCCGTTATTTAGGTGAGGATCCATGGGATAGAATAAGAGAAATAAGAGATGTAATGCCTAATACTCCACAACAAATGTTGCTTAGAGGTCAAAATTTATTAGGTTATAGGCATTATAGCGATGATGTAGTAAGAAAATTTATTGACAGAAGTGTTGAAAACGGAGTTAGTGTATTTCGTATATTTGACGCTATGAATGATGTGCGTAATTTAAAGACTGCAATTAATCAAGTTATTAAATTAGAAAATCATGCTCAAGGCACTATATCTTATACAGTAAGTCCGGTACATACAATTCAAACTTGGCTTGATATGGCTAAACAAATTGAAGATATGGGAGCTAATTCTCTTTGTATAAAAGATATGGCTGGATTATTACAGCCTTATGTTGCTTATGAATTAGTCAAAGAATTAAAAGCAACTATTAATATTCCAATTCAGCTGCATGCTCATGCTACTACTGGATTATCTACTGCTAGTATTATTAAGTCAGTTGAGGCTGGAATTGATAGAGTTGATACAGCAATTGGCTCTATGAGTATGACTTATGGTCATAGTGCTACTAATTCAATAGTTTCTATTTTGGCAAATAGTCCTAGAAAAACTGATCTTGATTTGAAAAAATTAGAAGATATTGATTCATATTTTAGAGAAGTTCGTCTTAAATATGCTAGGTTTGAAGGTTCTTTAAGAGGAGTTGATTCAAGAATTTTACTTTCTCAAGTACCAGGTGGAATGCTTACTAATATGGAAAATCAATTAAAAGAGCAAAATGCCGTAGATAAGATGGATGAGGTATTAGAAGAAATTCCTAAAGTTAGAAAAGATTTAGGCTATATTCCTCTAGTTACTCCTACTTCACAAATTGTAGGCACACAATCAGTATTAAATGTATTGGCAGGAGAGCGTTATAAAACTATTACTAAAGAAGCATCTGGAATATTAAAAGGTGAATATGGAGCAACCCCTGCTCAAGTAGATATTGCTTTACAGGATAAAGTATTAGAAGGAAATAAGCCAATTACTTGCAGACCTGCTGACAATATCTCGCCAGAAATAAATACTTTAGAGCAAGAATTTGATAAGGTTGTTGCTGATAAAAAAATTAAACTAGCTAAGAATAAAATTGATGATTTATTAACCTATGCATTATTTCCTCAAGTTGGTACTAAATTTTTAGAAAATCGCGATAATCCTGATTTTTTTGAAAAAGCCCCTGAAAAAAGTATCGTAACTGATGAATCTAAAGATGAAGATGCTACATATACTGTATCTTTTAAAGGCAATTCTTACTCTGTAAGTGTTTGTGCTGGAGAAATAACTTCAATGAAGCCATCATCTGCTACTAATGATAAAGATAAAGATGATGTAAAAAGTACAGAAAAACAAATCATAACCGAAGAAAATATTTCTGGTGGAGAAGAAATCAACTCTCCTTTATCTGGAAATGTATTTAGAGTAATGGTTAAGCCTATGCAAAAAGTTGCTAAAGGTGATGTTTTTATTTTGCTTGAAGCTATGAAAATGGAAACAGAAATTAAGGCAAATAGAGATGGTGTTGTTACTGAAGTTAAAGTTAAAGAGGGTGACTTAATTAATGCTGGGCAAGCATTATTAACATTAGCATAATTAGCATGGAATTATTAAATTCTATTTGGATTAATACAGGATTATATCAATTGACTTGGGGTCAAGGAATAATGCTGTTAATTGGCATATTATTATTATTTTTAGCTATAGTAAAAAAATTTGAGCCGTTACTATTATTGCCGATTGGATTTGGTACTATTTTGAGTAATATTCCTGGAGCTAATCTTGCAGTTGATAGTGGTATATTGCATATTTTTTATCAAGTTGGAATTGAATCAGGAGCTTTTCCACTAATTATCTTTATGGGAGTAGGTGCACTTACTGATTTTGGTCCACTGCTTAGTAATCCTAAGACTTTATTATTGGGAGCAGCTGCTCAATTTGGTATTTTTACTACATTATTAGGCGCTGTCTTTTTAACTGCAGTAGGGGTTTTTGATTTTAGTTTACAAGATGCTGCTGCAATTGGAATTATAGGCGGTGCTGATGGCCCTACTAGTATTTATGTTGCTTCAAAATTATCTCCTGAATTATTAGGGGCAATAGCAGTAGCTTCATACTCTTATATGGCATTAGTTCCACTTATTCAGCCTCCTATTATGCGTGCATTGACCACGAAAAAAGAAAGACAAATTGAAATGGTGCAATTACGCCATGTATCAAAGACAGAAAAAATTGTTTTTCCTATAATGTTTTTAATTTTAATAGCATTATTGTTACCTGACGCTGCTCCTTTGCTAGGAATGTTTGCATTTGGTAATTTAATGAAAGAATCAGGAGTAGTAGACCGCTTAAGTGATACTGTGCAAAATGCATTGATTAATATTGTAACAATATTTTTAGGATTAGCAGTTGGTTCTAAATTAATGGCTGATAGTTTTTTACGGTTTGATACTATAGGTATTTTATTACTAGGAATGTTTGCATTTGCAATTGGTACTGCTTGTGGCTTGCTTATGGCAAAAATTATTAATCTTTTTAGCAAAAATAAGATTAATCCATTAATAGGCTCTGCTGGAGTTTCTGCAGTTCCTATGGCTGCTCGTGTTACTAATAAGGTTGGATTAGAAGCTAACCCTAATAATTTTTTATTAATGCACGCTATGGGTCCTAATGTAGCAGGAGTTATTGGCTCTGCTATTGCTGCTGGAATTATGATTCAGTTTTTAGGCTAGTGTAATAATAAGTTTATTTATATTCTAATAACTAATAATTTACTGTTGTAATTTTCCATCTGACAGTATTAATATTCTATCCATTTTTTCTGCAATTTTTTCATCATGAGTAACTATAACCATTGCTAGTTCTTGTTGTTGATTTAATTCAATAATAGTTTCTATTATAGATTTTGCATTTTTCGCATCTAAATTGCCTGTTGGTTCATCTGCTAGTAAACAGCTAGGATTAGTTATTAATGCTCTAGCGATTGCTACTCTTTGACGCTCACCACCAGAAAGATTATTAGGTAGATGTTCAGCTTTATTTTCAAGCCCAACTTTAAATAGCATATTTTTTGATTTTTCTTTAGCTTTATTTTTATCAATTCCTTTTATCAAAAGCGGCATCATTACATTTTCAATAGCGCTAAAGGTTTTCAATAAATGATAAAACTGATAAATAAAACTTAAATTATCAGCTCTAATTTTAGTAGTTTGCTCTTCATTAAGTTTAGTGATATCAGTATTATTAATTAATATTTTGCCGCTACTAGGTTTGTCTATAGCTCCTAATAAGTTTAAAAGTGTTGATTTACCACAGCCAGATTCTCCAATAATAGCAACTGATTCACCTTTATTAATTGATAAATCAATTCCTTTTAGTACTGATGTAGTTTTTTTTATATTACTTAAATCATTCTTTTTTTTAAAAGAATTATTGTAATTATAGAAAACTTCGCTACAGCTTATAATATTATTCATTATTTAACAACTCAGCAATTTTGACCTTACCAGCATTTTTAGCAGCATAAATAGAGGCAATAATAACCAACAAAATGGTGCCAATTATTATAGTTATAATGTCATATAATTGAATTTCAGATGGGAAGCGATTTATATAAAACACATCATCTGGAAAAAACTTAAAACCAATAATTAATTCAATAAAATTAACAATTGAGCCAATATTAATAGCTAATATAATTCCTAATATAACACCTATACTTATCCCAATAGCGCCAATTGTTAAGGCTTGATAAAAAAATATTTTAATAATTCTTTTTGGGGTCATGCCAATAGTTTTTAAAATAGCTATATCAGTCCTTTTTTCATTAACCACCATAGTCGTAGTAGAAATAATATTAAAAATAGCAACTGCAATTATTAAAAATAGAATTACCGCAATCATTTGCTTTTCTAATTGAAGGGCTTTAATAAAATTAGATTTTTGACTAGTCCAGTCAATTCCGTAATAATTGCCTGGAAGGCTTGCTAAAATGTTATTAGTTATTTCTTTAGCTTTAAATAAATCTGCTACTCTTATCCTAATGCCAGATACTTTATCTTGCATTAAGTATAATTTTTGTGCTTGTTCTAATTGTATTAATACTAGATTACTATCGTATTCTCTTGTTCCTGCTTCAAAAATATGACTAATAGTAAATTTTTTAAATCTTGGTTGTATTCCTATTATATTAGAATTTATTTTAGGTGTTAAAAGAGTAATTTTATCTCCAATGAAAAGGTTTAATTGCCTAGCTAGACCTTCACCTATAACAATATTAGATTTTGATAAATCTGATTCTTTAAATCCATTTTTTTGTAAAAAAATAGAAGTGCTTTTTTCTAAATTTGGTTCAATTCCACGTACTTGAACCCCTCTTGCATCAATATCAGATACTACCAACGCATATTTTTCAATATATGGAGAAGAGCCTATAACTTGTTTATTTTGATTAATTTTAGTTATTACCTGTTGCCAATTACTTAAATCTTTATTTTTTTCAGCTATGTAAGAATGAGATATTGCATTTAGGATACTATTTCTAATTTCTTTGTGAAAGCCATTCATAACAGATAAAACAGTTACTAGAGTTATCACTGCAAAAATTAAACTAAAAATTGAAACGCCAATAATATTTTTACGATTTGAGCGTAAATATTTATTAGAAATTTCAAATTCAATGCTCATAAGGTATATTGTTACTTTTTAATGTTAAATATTATTATGTTATATAAAAATAAGCCATATTTGATAAATTACCTATTATTGCCATTTTCTGCTATATTTTATATATTTTCTGCTATTAGAAAGCTATTATATAAGACTCAAGTTTTAAGTACTTATAATGTTAATGTGCCATTAATAGTTGTTGGTAATATTACTCTTGGTGGCAGTGGTAAAACTCCTATTGTTATAGCTCTTAGTAATTATTTTACCAAGCAAGGTAAAAAAGTAGGTGTCTTGTCTCGTGGTTATGGAGGTAAACATAATCAAGGAAATTTATTAGTAGATGATAATACTGATGTTAATTTATCAGGCGATGAGCCACTATTAATTGCAATTCAAACAAATGCAATAGTTGTTGTTAATAAAAAAAGAGTATTAGCTGCAGAATATTTAGTAAATGAGCATAAAGTTGATTTAATTATTAGTGATGATGGATTACAACATTATGCAATGAATAGGGATATAGAGATTGCTTTAATTAATTCTAAACAAGGTCTTGGTAATGGGTTTTTATTTCCAGCAGGATATTTAAGAGAGCCTAAATCAAGATTAAATAGCGTAGATTTTATAATTAATACTTATTCTTTAAAAAATCAAGAAAATAATTGTAAAATGCTACCTAGTAAATTCATAAATGTCGTAACTGGCGAAGAAAAAAATATTAATTTTTTCAAAAACAAAAAATGCCATGCAATAGCTGGAATTTGTTTTCCGCAAAATTTCTTTGATTTATTATTAACTCTTGAAATTAATTTCAAGCAGCATAGTTTTTCAGATCATTATAGTTACAGTGAAAAAGATTTAAATTTTGCAGATAACAATCCTATTATTATGACAGCTAAAGATTATGTAAAATGTAGAAAATTTGCAAATAATAAAATGTGGTATTTGCAAATTGTAACCAAGTTAGATAGTAATTTTTTAACAAAATTAAGTGCAAAATTATGATTAATAAAGAATTATTAAAATTATTAGTGTGCCCTAAAAGTAAAGGAAAACTTAAGCAAGTAGGAGATGAGCTTATATGCGAATCAAGTGGCTTAGCTTATAGGATTGAAGATGGTATTCCAATACTTTTAATAGAAGAGGCTCGTAAAATAAATACTAAATAATAGTTAAATTTTTTTAAAAAGGAGAGATAAATTGATTATTGACGGTAAACAAATCGCAAAAAAAATAAGAAAAAACATTCATGATAAAGTCAAACAGTTAGATAGAGCACCAAACTTAGTTGTAATTCTAGTAGGAAATGATCCGGCTTCTGCTGTTTATGTTCGTAATAAGGAAAATGCCTGCATTGAAGTTGGGTTTAGCTCTGAAAAAATTGTATTACCAGAGAGTATTACTCAAGAAGATTTATTAGCTAATATTAAGCGTTTAAATAACGATGATTTAGTAGATGGAATTTTAGTACAGTTGCCATTACCTAAACATTTAGACCCTAATCAAGTAATTGAAAATATTAATTATGCCAAAGATGTTGATGGATTTAATAGTAGAAATATAGGCGAATTAATACAAAATAGAGCAATTTTAAGACCATGTACTCCAAAAGGAGTAATGACTATGTTAAAAGAGATTAATATAGATTTAGCTGGTAAAGATGTTACTATGGTAGGGGCTTCTAATATTGTTGGTCGTCCATTAGCAATAGAATTATTAAATGCTGGGGCTACAGTTACTATTTGTAATAGCAAAACTAAGGATTTAAAAAATAAAGTTAAGCGAGCAGATATTGTTGCTGTTGCTGTTGGTAGGGCAGAAATGATTAATGGTGATTGGATTAAAGATGGAGCAATTGTAATTGATGTTGGTATTAATAGATTAGATGATGGAAGATTAGTAGGCGATGTTGATTTTAATTCAATAAAGGATAAAGCATCATGGATTACTCCAGTACCTGGTGGTGTTGGACCTATGACAATTGCTACTTTGCTTGAAAATACTTTAATAGCATATAATGCAAGAAATTCATGAGAATTTTACTTAAGGCAACTAGAGAAGGTTTAGGTAGATTAATTGTTTTTGCTGATTATATTTTTCCACCAAAAATAATTAAACGAAATGAAAAAGAGCAAAAATCTATTGATAAAGAAACTAAATCTTTAAAGCTATATCATATTTACGCCTGTCCTTTTTGTATAAAAACTCGTAGAGTTATCAAACGCCTTAACTTAAATATTGAAACTCGTAGTGTACAAAATGAAGAATTTCGTAAACATTTGCCTGAAGTTAAGGTTCCTTGTTTGCGCATTGAAAATGGCGATAATATAGAATTAATGTATGAATCTAATGATATCATAGCTTATTTAGAAAAAAAGTTTAATTAAAAAATAGTATTAGATATTTATTTTTATATTATTTGGCAGAAAAGAATTTAATTTATAAATACTGTTTTCAAGTTCTATTTTAGTATTAGCAGTTATGTTTATATGTCCTAATTTACGATTTTCTGATTCTTCTTTATCATACAAATGAAGATGGGAGTTTTCAAGTTTTAAGACTTTATCAATTAATCCAATTTTTCCTATTATGTTTATCATAGCGACAAATTTATGAGTTGCTTTTGTGTCTCCTATAGGCATTTTACTAATGGCTCTTATATGATTTTCGAATTGAGAAGTATTAGCTGCATTAATAGTCCAATGTCCAGAATTATGCACTCTTGGAGCTATTTCATTTGCTATTAAACCGTCTTTAGTTGCAAACATTTCTAAAGTTAGTACCCCTATGTGATCCATTTCATTTAATATAGCACTAACATATTTTTCGGCAGTTTTTTGTAATTTCAAATCAATATCTTCAATATTAGCTATGGTAATTCTTAAAATGCCTTGATGATGAGTATTTTCAACTAATTGATAAAATTTGCAATTATCATTAATATCTCTTACTGCAACAATAGAAAATTCTTTTTTAAAATCAATAAAATCTTCTAATATTAATTCTTGATTTTTTAGTTTATTCCAAGCTTGTTCAGCTTGATTTTTACTTGTAATAAAAAATTGACCCTTGCCGTCATAGCCTAAAGTAGTTGTTTTTAATATTGCTGGTAGATTAGTGTTGTCTATAGCTGATTTTAGTTCTTTTAAAGAATTTATTAATTTATAAGGAGCAAAAGGGATATTTAGTTTTTTAAATAAAACTTTTTCTCTTACTCTATGTTGAGAAATATATAAAGATTTTTCTCTAGGATATATTTGGGTATTTTTTTCTATTTGCTGTAGATTTTTAATATTAATATTTTCACTTTCATAAGTTATAACATCAGCAAATTCTGCCAAAGATTTAATATTATTTTCAGCAATAAACATTTTGCCTAAAAATGCTGCTGATTCTTGATTATTATTGCCAGCAAAAGCAAATTTATGATTAAGAGGATAACCGCTAATAGCAAGCATTCTCCCAAGTTGCCCAGCCCCTAAAATCCCTATATTCATTAGCTAATTTTAGAATTATCTATAATATTTTTAGTTTGTTGAGCTCTAAATTTTATAAGCTTATTTTCAATAGTTAGATCTTCATTTGCGAGAATTTGGATACTTAAAAGAGCAGCATTTTTTGCACCTGCTTCTCCAATTGCTAAGGTTCCAACAGGAATGCCTGCCGGCATTTGTACTATAGATAATAATGAATCTTTGCCGCTTAATATTTTTGATTTAATCGGAACTCCAAGTACTGGAACAATAGTTTTAGCAGCCATCATACCTGGCAAATGAGCTGCTCCACCAGCTCCAGCTATGATTACTTTTAATCCACGCTCTTTTGATTTTGACGCATATTCAAACATTAAATCTGGTGTTCTATGCGCAGAAATTATTTTAGCTTCATAAGGAATTTCAAATTCTTCTAGTATCTTTGCCGAATACTTCATAGTAGGCCAATCTGATTTTGAGCCCATAACTATCCCAACTAAAGCATTCATAAGTTATTTTTTAAGTTACTCATTTTGTAAATTATACTTAAATCATTCAAAAAAACAGAGCATCTAAATAGATTTAAAAACGGAAATTGTCAATTATTGTAATCAAATAATTTTATATTAGTTTTGTATAATTTGTTTTAAAAATAGTTTACTTCTTTCATTTTCAGGATTATTGAAAAAATCTTCAGGATTATTTTTTTCTATAATTTCACCACCATCCATAAAACATACACAATCAGCAATTTTTCTTGCAAAACCCATTTCGTGGGTAACGACCAACATAGTCATACCTTCTTCGGCAAGCTCAATAATTACATCAAGTACTTCTGAGATCATTTCAGGATCTAGCGCAGAAGTTGGTTCATCAAAAAGCATTACTTGAGGCTTCATACAAAGACTGCGAGCAATCGCTACTCTTTGTTGCTGACCTCCTGAAAGTTGTCCGGGGTATTTGTCAGCTTGCTCTGAAATATGAACTCTTTCTAAAAAATATTTTGCTGTTTCTTCTGCTTCTTTTTTTGTAGCATGATTAACCCAAATTGGAGCTAAAGTTAAGTTTTGTAAAATAGTTAAATGTGGAAATAAATTAAATTGTTGAAATACCATACTAACTTGCCTTCTTACTTTTTGAATAACATTATGATTTTCGCTTAACAATATATTGTTTACTTCTATTGAGCCTTTTTGGTAATTTTCCAGATAATTTATACAACGAATAAGTGTTGATTTTCCAGATCCAGAAGGTCCGCAAATAACAATTTTTTCTTTTTTATTGCAATTAAAATTTATATCTTTTAGTACATGAAAATCTCCGTACCATTTATTAAGATTTTTTATTTTTATAATTCCTTCTTCTTGATTTTGCATAAAACAACCCTTTTAGTTTAATTTGTGGTATTTAATTTTTTTTCTAAGTGCTGACTATATTTAGAGGTTCCAAAGCACATAATCCAATAAATAATACCAGCGAAAACATAAGCTTCAATAATAAATCCTATCCATTTTGGATCTCTGGTTGAGCCTATAGCAGAGTTTAGTAAATCCCACATCCCTATAATAGATACTAAAGAAGTATCTTTTAAAAGGGCGATAAAATTATTTACTATCCCTGGAATAACTAATTTTAATGTTTGTGGCATAATAATTAATCCAGTTTTTTTCCAATAGGTTAAATTAAGAGAATCTGCTGCTTCGTATTGTCCTCTAGGGATAGCTTGCAATCCTCCTCTAATAACCTCTGCTATATATGCTGCTTCAAACAATACTATACCAATTAAGGCACGACCAAGTTTATCAAATTGAGTTCCTTCAGGTAATAATAATGGCAACATTATTGCTGCCATAAATAAAATTGTTATTAATGGCACTCCACGCCAAAATTCAATAAAAGCGATACAAAAATATTTCACTATAGGCATAGAATCACAACGCCTTCCTAGAGCTAACATAATCCCTAAAGGAAAACATAACATTATTCCTCCTAGTGATAATATTAATGTTAATATTAAACCACCCCATTTTCCAGTATCAACTATAGGATGTAAAATTTCAATACCAAAAATAGATCCTTTTAAAATAATAAAAATAATAAATGGCAAAGTAATTAATGCAGTTACTCCAAACCTAATTTTTAATTTAGCTGAAAGTATATTAGTAGTCACAGCTAATATACTAATAGCTAATATAGCAAATACTAGATTTGGCCTCCATAGATATTCTTGTGGATAAAATCCATAAATAATAGTATTAAATCTAGCATCAATAAAGAACCAACAAGCACCACCACTAAAATCGCAATCTTTATTTGATTTTCCTTGCCAAACTGCATCTAATATTGCCCAATTTATAGTTGCAGGAATTATCAAATAAAGTAAATAAATAGAAAAAAATGTTAATAATATATTTAGCGGAGATGATAATAAATTTTTAAAAATCCAGCCAACAACTCCTTTACGATATTGTAAATTTTGGTATTTATGGTTTATTTCTGATAACTTCATTGTTTAAATTTGGTTTTATTATTGTAAATGTTCATTAGAATAGATATTAAAAAGCTTAAACTTAAATAAACTAGCATAGTCATAGATATTATTTCAATAGCTCTTCCAACCTGATTAAGCGCTGTGCCAGTAAATACTGAAACTAAATCTGGATACCCAATTGCAGTAGCTAAAGATGAATTTTTAACTAAATTCAAATATTGATTAGCCTGAGGAGGGATGATTACTCTTAATGCTTGAGGAATAATAACTAAGCGTAGCGTTTGTAAACGAGAAAGAGAAAGAGATTTAGCTGCTTCAGTTTGACCTTTATTAATTGCAAGAATGCCGCCACGAATATTTTCTGCAATAAAAGCACCAGTATAAATTGTAAGGGCTATCCATAATGCCGATAGTTCAGGAATTATAACTAATCCGCCGCTCCAAGAAAAACTTCCTTTTTCTGGAAAATTAAAATTAATTTCGCCATCAAGTATAAAAAATAATATGCTAGGAATTAAGATTAAAGTTCCTAATCCCGGTAAGAATTTTGAATATGTTTTTCCACTTTCATCTCTTTTTTTATTTATCCATTTATTAATAAAAAAAATAGCAAAAATAGCTAAAATTATCCCATATAGTATAATTTCAAATCCATTTCCATAAGGCTCGGGAATGTAAATACCACGATTATTAACTACTAATAAGTTAGTGCCTATTGTAAAACTTTCTCTAGCTATAGGAAGTAATGGAATAATAACAACAAAATACCAAAAGGTAATTTGTAGTAATAATGGTATATTGCGAAATATTTCTACATAAGCAGATGCTATTTTAGAAACTAGCCAATTTTTTGAAAGACGAGCAATACCAACAATAAAACCAACTATAGTTGCAGTAATAATTCCTAAAAAACCTACTAAAACAGTATTTCCAATAGCAATTAAATAAGTATCAAAATATGAACTACTTGCTGGATTATATTCAATAAAAGGACTAAATAAGATTGGAAATCCAGCTTTTTCATTAAGGAAATTAAATCCAAACTCAATATTTCTAGCAGACATGTTTTCTTCAGCATTATTGTATAAAAACCAAAATAAAGCAATCAATCCTAGTAACAAAGCTGCTTGAAAAGCATACTTCCTAAACTTTAATGAAGAAAACATAATGTTGTTTTTTTTGATTAAAAAAAGACCCTGTTAGATTGCTCTAACAGGGTCCAAATATTAA